>CAYZEP010000001.1:0-51643 GCA_964477645.1 uncultured Candidatus Bathyarchaeia archaeon
TATCAGGAGCCAAACGCCCAACAGGCGTCGAAACAGAAAACTCTGGAACAACAGTGACGCCTCTCTTCCTCAACTCTTCCTGCAACAAATCCCGAATAGTCATTTCAGTCGGTTTAGATACTCCCACAGCGCCAACACCTATAGAGTTTAATTCGAAATGTAATATGTTTGTCTTTCTCTTCTTCCACCCACTGTCACAAAGCCTAGGACCGATGAGCTTCACTCGAGTACAAGCCTCATCCAACAACAAAGCCAGCAAACCCAAAATCATATTTGGATCCAAATAGAGGGCCCTACACCCGTTGCACGCACACACACAAACTATAAAAACACAAACCCCTCACTAAAGCTAAAAACACAAAAAGGGAGAACACACAACACATGTGCATCCTAGGCAAAGACAAACTAAAGAAACTTATTGACGATTATAAGTGCATATATCCGTACGATTATAATCTGCTCGACGGAGACAGCTACGTCCTAACAGTCAAAGAAGAAACCACACTACACTACCTAGAACACAAAAACCTAATCACCTACGAAATAGTCTTCACCCCACCAAACTACGTAGCCCACCTAACAGCCAAAAGCAAATACGGACGCATGGGCTTAAGCTTCCTAAACGCAGCAAAAGTCCACAGCGGCTTCACAGGACGCCTAGCCCTAGAACTCGTAAACCTAAGCAACGACCGCTGCCCCATAACAATCAAACGCGGAGACCCCTTCATGCACATAGAATTCGTAACACGAGAAGGCGAACCAGCACCCTACAACGGCGAATACCAATTCCAATACCTAACCGACGAAGAAATACAAATGTACATCCCAATACTCAAAAAAGTTTTCCCAAACTACGACGAACTCGCCAAGATATGGTTCAAAAACAAACGATTACCACCATAAAAAACCACATATTTCTCATTTCCGAAAAACATGAATCTCCCGACCAATCTTATGTCTTTCCTCCACATCAACAAAACATGACATCCCTATCAAATTCTCGATTAACCCACTCTCTTCAGTAAACATTCTTCTTTCAAAAGGACAGCTCGCCCTAAAACCAACCGCCATAGCCTTCTCTTCAACATCCATAGAAACAAAAACACCGCCACGCGTTTTAATATAAGGCGCCACAAAAACCAACCTACCCCCATTCTTCAGCGCTTTATATGCTTCTTCCAGAAAATCAAAATACAAAGGCTCCAACTTCTCAACAATCCTTCTCGCATAAAACTCAGTCGGAAAATGGCGCAAGGCTGGACCAAGATCAGGCTCCGTCACGACGCAATCAACCATTTCCTCATCAACACACTTCGTTAAGTTACGCGCATCCCCCTGCAGAACCGAGTATTTTGCACTCTTCAAATCGTACTCCTTTTTAAGCCAATCAAGGTTTACGCAAGAAGCTTTAACACACCACGGGTCTATATCAACACCAACCACCTGCGCCTTCACGAGCATAGCCTCTTGAAGAATCGTACCCACCCCACAAAAAGGATCAAGCAAAACCTTGTCAGGCAAACACAAAGACAAATTTATCATAATCTTGGCCAATCTAGGAGGCATAGAAAAAATCTTTCGTTGAACAGGTCTGCCTACGTCCCTCTTTTGAAATTCAAAAGGATTATGAACAGCTACAGTGTGTGATACAAAAGCTTGCTCTTTGCCAACACAAAACAAAATCTCCGCGCTCTTTTCAATCAAACCCTTTTTCAACACTTCAACATGAGTTAACTGTGGCAACTCTCTATCTTTCGGAAAACCCATAAACTTCGCTTTCTTGCCACAAGCCTCAAGCTCCTCCTTAAAGTAACTTCCCACAAACCTCTGCATCCCTCTAGAAAACCGAAGAAAACGATGGTCATCGAAGTATACGCTAACCCCAAAAACTAGCTTCTTTAAAGGCGTCTTGAAAATGTCATTAATGTCGCAATCTGCAGAAAATTTTGCCTTAATCTCTGTTTGAGCTTGCTTTTTTCTGCGAAGAAAGGCATCCTCCACAGTTTCCAAAGGAACACGCGATACTACTCTACCGATTTTTATGATGCCTCCAAGATCATCAATAAGAGAAGGAGCTAGGGCTTTTTCACTTTCGATAACAAAAAAGGATTTAGAAAAATCAGTTATTCTGAAACTGCACTTTCTAGCTTCCAAAAACGACACAAGCTCGACTAAGGAGAGCCTCCAGTTCTTTCCAGGAATAAATATGTAGCTCGTTTGTTTAGGAATAGACATTTTCATCATACGTAACTCTATCTTAGAGATGAGCTTTGTGGAAGGTTGCTAATACTATAACGCTGATATTTAGGCGTTACAGCCGCCCAAAACTGAGATAATGTGGACGCTGAATATGTATTATTAAACCAGAAAGTAAATCAACAATTTCTTAGAATATACACGAGTTTACCCGTAAAATGTTTAAATACAACGGCATTGGTATGCTGAAGGGGAATCCCCATGCGCGCGAAAAATTATAGAGCCGTTAAAGGCCAATCCTTCACAAGAAAAGAATTCGTAAAAGGCTTTCCACCACCAAAAATAACCAAGTTTACAATGGGAGACACTAAAGCAAAATTTGAATACGAAGCTAAACTCATCGCCATGGAAAAAACTCAAATCCGCCACAACTCCCTAGAAGCCGCACGCGTAGCGTCAAACCGAATTTTGATGGACAAACTCGTAAACAATTACTGCTTACGCGTTCAACCTTACCCACACACGATCCTTAGGGAAAATAAGATGATTTTCGGAGCACATGCCGACCGTCTTCAACAGGGCATGAGAGCGTCTTTCGGAAAAGCAATTGGAACAGCGGCGCGAGTAAAAGCCAACCAAGCAATCATTATTGTAAACGTAAATGCAGAAGGCCTCGAAGCTGCCAAAGAAGCTTTGAAACGTGGAAGCGCCAAACTTCCAATTCCATGCAGAATAACAATCGAAAAAGTGGAAACAGAAGAGGTGAAAGCAGTTGAGTGAAATGAGAAAGGATTTAGTCATGTGGTTTGAAAATCTAAGGAAAACAGACATTCCATCCGTGGGTGGCAAAAATGCTAACTTGGGTGAAATGACAAATGCGGGAATCCCCGTTCCACCAGGGTTTGCTATCACAGCCTACTCCTACAAAAAGTTCATTGAGGAGACAGGAATATCCACAAAAATTTACGACGTAATAAAGGAAACTGTAACTAACCCTAGCGACCCAGCACAGTATGAAATAGCCTCCAAAAAGATTCGTGAGCTTATAGAATCAACACCTATGCCTAAGGATGTTGCAGATGCTGTAAGATCTGCCTACGAAGAATTATGCAAAAAACTCAATATGTCAGAGGTCTTCGTAGCCGTGAGGTCAAGCGCAACCGCTGAAGATTTGGCTGATGCATCTTTTGCTGGACAACAAGAAACATACTTGAATGTTAAGGGCATCAACGAACTTCTTGAAAAAACTGTGAAATGCTGGTCTAGCCTCTTCACCCCAAGAGCAATATTTTATCGCACTGAAAAGGGGTTTGCACATGAGAAAGTTTTCATAAGTGTTGGAATTCAAAAGATGGTGAATTCTAAAGCTGCAGGCGTCATATTCACAATAAATCCCGTGACTGGCAACACTAACCAGATAGTTATTGAAGGCAATTACGGCTTAGGCGAAGCCGTTGTCTCTGGAGCAGTTACTCCAGACGATTTTGTTGTTGACAAGAAAACCATGAAGATAGCTGAGAGGCGCGTATCCAAGAAAACATTGCAATATGTCCGTGACCCAAATACAGGCAAAACAGTCCACTTAGAAGTGCCTGCAGAAAGGCAGGAAAAACCGTGTTTGAGTGATGAAGAGATTCTCAAGCTTGTAGAACTAGCAGAACGCATCGAAAAGCATTACGGGAAAGCTCAAGACATTGAATGGGCAATTGACAGTGACCTATCTTTTCCAAGCAACATATTCATAGTGCAATCAAGACCTGAAACAGTTTGGAGCTTAAAACTTGCGGAAACACCAACGAAAGCTGAAATTGAAGGAATGAAACCTACCGAAATGTTAAAAGTAGCTGTTAAAGGAATCGCAGCGGGCAAGAGAAGCTATGGTGTAGGCACAGCCAAAGTTGTTTTGAACCCTGAAGAAGCCGCTAAAGTCATGCAGAAAGGCGACATCCTCGTCACAGACATGACTAACCCCGACTATGTGCCTTTTATGAAGCTTGCAGGCGCCATAGTCACCGATAAAGGTGGAGTGACATGCCACGCAGCCATTGTAAGCCGCGAACTCGGCATACCATGCGTTGTGGGAACAGAAAACGCCACGAAACTTATGGCTACTGGTAAAGAATACACTGTTGATTCAAGAAGCGGTGTTGTTTATGAAGGGATAGTACCAACGTTAACGGAGCAACTTTCATCCTCAGCCAGAGCAACTGCATCTTCATCTACAGCTGCTGGAGGCGTTTTTCAATCAGTGCCAGTAACAGCAACAAAAATTTACATGAACTTAGGTGTTCCCGAAAAAATTGAAGAATACAAGGACTTGCCTTTTGAAGGCATAGGACTTATGCGCATAGAGTTCATCCTAGCTAGTTACATAGGTGAACATCCACTTTATCTCATAGAAACTGGACAAGCCCAAAAATTCGTGGATAAGCTAGCTGAAGGAATGGCAACCGTTGCAAGGGCTATTCAGCCCCGCCCAGTTGTTGTGCGTTTCAGCGACTTCAAAACAAACGAATACAGAGAATTGAAAGGTGGAGAAAAATACGAAATTGTTGAAGCCAACCCAATGCTTGGATGGAGAGGGTGCAGCCGCTACATAAGCCAATGGTACGAGAAAGCGTTCAGGCTTGAGTGCCAAGCGATACGGAAATGCCGCAGAGAGTGGGGATTGAAAAACGTTTGGGTGATGCTTCCTGTTGTCCGTACAGTATGGGAAGCAAAAAGATGCCTTGAGATTATGAAGGAAGAAGGCTTAGAAAGGTCAAGGGACTTCCAGATATGGTTCATGGCAGAAACACCCTCAATTGCCATACTTGCAGATGAATTTTCAAAACTGTGCGACGGCTTCTCCATAGGCTCAAACGACATGACCCAAGGAATACTCATGATTGACAGAGACTCTGAACGCTTAGGACAAATGGGGTACTTCGATGAAAGAGACCCTGCTGTTAAAAGAATAATTGCTCACCTGATTAAAGTGGCTCATGAAAATGGATGTACAGTTTCCATATGCGGCGAAGGCCCATCAAACCTTCCCGATTTTGCAGAATTTCTTGTAAGGGCAGGAATAGATAGTATCTCCGTAAATAATGATGCAGTAATCGCCACCAAAAAACTTGTTGCAAGCATAGAACAGAAAATAATACTTGAACAGCTCGCAGAACAGCGAGAAAGAGCCCTTGGCAGTGCAAGCCGAAGGCCAAAACAGGACTGGGAATGGACAATAGAACAGTGACTTCGCACTTCTGTTTCTTTAATTTAACGAGTTTACAAATGCATGCAACATTTTGGACGTGTTTGCATGAAGAATTTTGATTTTGAAGAAGAAAGAATAAAACAAGAAATCCTCAAACTCGGAGCAAAGCGCGTTTTAATTCAGCTTCCTGAAGGATTGAAGCCTGAAGCCCCACGTTTAGCGAAGACTATTGAAAAATTTGGTGCGCTACCGATAGTTTCTGCAGACCCATGCTATGGTGCATGCGATTTGGCAACAGCAGACGCTGAAAGCCTAGGTGTAGACTTGATAATTCATTATGGACATTCGAAACTGGTCAAGTATGAGCGAGTTCCAACGATTTACGTTGAAGCCAGAGCAACCGTGAACGTGAATGAAGCTGTTGAGAAAGCCTTGCCTATGATGGAAAAATGGCGCAAGATAGGTTTAGCAACAACCGTTCAGCATGTGCAAACGCTTGACGGCGTTAGAGAAATTCTTCTCAATGCAGGAAAAACAGTTGTAATAGGTGACGCTGGGCGCTTAAATTATCCGGGGCAAGTAGTTGGATGCGATTACAGCAACGCTAAATCAATAGCCAAAGACGTTGAAGCCTTCCTTTTCATTGGCGGTGGACAATTTCATGCAGTAGGCGTAGCCATATCAACTTCGAAGCCCACTATAGTCGCGGATCCATACGAAAAACGAGCGTTCTCAGTTAATAAAGAAGCTGAAAAAATCCTTAAACAACAATGGGCAAGCATAGAAGAAGCAAAAAAAGCAAAAATCTTTGCTGTTCTAGTAGGATTAAAACCTGGACAGAAAAAGCTGGAAGAAGCTTTGCGTGTAAAACAGAAACTTGAAGAAACCGGGAAAACAGTGTGCCTTTTCATTGTAAGAGAAGTTACTCCAGAAGCGCTTCTGGAATTTCCGACAATAGACGCTTACGTAAATACTGCTTGTCCAAGAATATCTCTTGATGACGCTTCAAGATTCCAAAAGCCAGTGCTTACAGTAAACGAGACTTTGGTAGTTGTTGGTGAGTTATCTTGGGAAGATTTATGCAGAAAAGGCTTGTTCGAAAACTAGACTTGGAAATGTTGCTTTCTCAGGTTAAGTCTCATCCCTTTCCTAAACCAAGCCTTGAGCAATACACGATTCCAGCTGATGTTGCAGCAACAATGCTTTACATCGCCGCATACACAAATAACGACATTGTGGGTAGAACCATCTTGGATTTAGGCTGTGGTACCGGAAGACTGGCTTTAGGAGCAGCATTTCTAGGTGCAAAACAAGTTGTAGGAGTAGACATAGATAAAACCGCAGTGAAAGTTGCTCTTGAGAATTCAGTTAAGGCAGGGCTAAAAGATAGAGTGCAATGGATTGCAGCAGACGTAGACGTTGTACATGGAATGTTTGATACAGTTTTGCAGAATCCTCCATTTGGAGTGCAAACGCGCAAGGCTGACCGCAAGTTTTTGGAAAACGCCTTAAAAGCTGGCAAAGCAGTGTATTCTCTCCACAAAGCCCCCCGCAAAGACAAGCAGTTAATTAAACGATTGAAGGCAACCAGAACCAATTTTCTACTGGTCTCGCCCTCGGCATTCATTAAAAAGTTTGCTGAAGAGCACGGTGGAAAAATTAAGGCAGTTTACACCACGCTGATGACAATTCCCCACATGTTTGCCTTCCATACAAAGCGAAAATACGAGTTTTTGGTCGACCTGTACGTTATAGAGGTGAACTAAAATATGTTGGGGGAAATGTTGAAGCCAAAGCAATCATTGTTAGGTCGACGAATCAAAAGGTTTATTGAGAAGCATATAGAAGTACAGATGTGTTCATTTAGGGAATGATTACAGTTCATGAAACGTAATCGCCCGTTTGCATGATTAGCATGTAAGGGAATTTAAATGAGTGCACAATCCTCCGAACAAAAAAGCGGCCATTTGGTACTACCAGGTGAACGCCTAGGCGTAATTGAAGAGTTTACACCCGATGCTGGAACATACGTGAAAGACGGAGTCATCTATTCTGAGGTTATTGGCCGTGCACTGCTTGACTTTTTGAATAAACGTGTTTCGGTTTATCCTTTAGTTCATCGTGCAAAAGTTCCAAAAGTCGGAAGTATCGTCCTAGGACAAGTTTCAAACGTTCAAACTCAGAACGCCGTTGTAAGAATCTTCAAAATAGAGAACAAGAACCTTTCAGGCGTCTTCACAGGTATCCTGCACGTTTCTGATGTGCAACTAAGATATGTTGATTCAATGTTTGACATTTGCAAACCCAGCGACGTTATTAGAGCCAAGGTAATCAGTGAAAAGAACAGGGCCTACCACCTATCTACTAAAGACAAAAATTTGGGTGTGACCTACGCTTTTTGTTCACACTGTGGCTACGTATTGGAATCAAAGCGACAAGGCATGTACTGCCCACGATGCGGGAACATTGAAAAGCGCAAAACCGCATTAGATTATGGAAAAGGAATAATATAATAAATTAAAAGAGGCTTCGTAAATGAAGATCAAAATGTTAAAAAAAACTTCGGACGAACTTAAAATAGAAGTTGAAGATGTTGGGCACACCTTCTGTAATCTACTGCAAAAGAAGCTTTTGGAAGATGAAAACGTGGAGTTAGCTGGATACAATGTGCCGCACCCTTTAACCTCAAAATCCGTAATTTATGTCCGCACAAAAGGCAGTGTAAAGCCTGAAGAGGCCTTACGGAGGGCAGTGGAAAAAGCGCGTGTGATGAACAAAGAATTCAGCAAAGAATTGGAAAGCGCCTTTAAAAAAACTTGAGTCTGCTTTTTATTGTTGCAAGGAGTTGGCTGAAGCCATCTGTGAGATTGTTGGCTTTTTCAAGTTTTGCGACACATTCATCCAATGTGATGTAGCTGCGGAGCCAAGCATAAACTGTTAATGCTTCTGCGGCGTCGGCTAGCATATGACGGGTCATTCTTGAGGGCATGTGTTCTCTTAATCCAGCTTTTTTGAAGGCTTCGGCAAGTATGCTGCCCTTAACTTTTGCGCCTGTAGGTTTTCCTTTTTTGTTTGATAGAGTTAGTGAGTATGCAAGGTTTACGTAGGCGTCTCCGAGGGATGCTAGCTCATGATCTGTCAGTACTTCAGTTAGGTTCTTGTAGGTTTTTATGAAAGAGAGTGCCCTGCCATTTTTCTTCAAGGTTAGAGACCTCTACATTATTGTTGTTTTTTGCTGGATTTATAATGTCTCTTATTTCTGCGTGTGTGCAACCGCGATAGGCGCTTCTATTCGGGGTCAAATATGGTTGAGTGGGAGTTGATGTGAAGCGAGGATTTATTCAGAAAAAGTGATTTGTGAGTTAGAGCCTCAAGTTCGTGTTCTTTCCGTAAGGTTTTTACATTGCAGTTTTTATCAGTGTTTGAGGGTTAAATTTGAGTGAAGAAGTTAAGATTGTTGAGAAGAAGGAGATCCCATCTGGCGTCGTCATGCTCTACGGTTTCCCAGATGTTGGTTTGGTAGGCGTCATTGCAGCTTCGCATTTGATGTCAGAGCTTGAAAACATGGATGAGGTGGCATATATGGATTCAAAGTTGTTGCCACCGTTAATTGTCTTGCATGAAGGGTTGCCGCATTCGCCGATAAGAATTTTTGGAAACCAGGATGTGCTCTTAGCTGTTTCTGAAACAGCCATACCTGCAGATACGATTTATCCAATAATGAATGCTTTGATTGATTGGGGAAAAAGCAAAAATGTTAAAATGATGGTTTCGCTGAGCGGCATCCCAATTCAAGAGAGACAGGATGCTCAAGAACTGAAAGTGTTTGCTGCCGCATCAAGTTCGGAGATGTTGAAAATGGTTAAAGAGAAGGGCACAGAAATATTGAATGAAGGATACATGGTTGGTCCCCAAGCGATCATGCTACAGCGTTGCGCAAGATTGGGGTTGCCAGCTCTAACACTACTCGCGCAGTGTTTCCTCAATTACCCAGATCCAGAAGCAGCAGCACAAGTATTAAAGGAATTGGCAAAAATAACGGGAATAAAAGTGGATACTTCGAAACTTTTAGAGAAGGGCGAGGAAATTCGTTTGAAGGCAAGGGATGTTATGAAGCGAACTCAGCAAGAGTTGACTAAGATGAAGAAGGGGCAGGAGTATGATATTCCATTGTACGTGTCTTAAGGAGGAAAACAAGAATGCCCAATAGAAGGAAAAGGTCAATTCTTGATATAATAAGCGAATATTTTGAAAACTTGGAGGAAATGGCTGAACAATTAGAAGAAAGACTCATTGAGAAACCAAGCTGGGACCTGAAAGCTTGCGCGTTTGAGCCGCTTCGTGACATAATGGTGACCCCTACAGAAGTCATAGTGACCGTTGATTTACCCTTAACTGAAGAGAACACAATACAAGTTAAACCAGTAGAGAAGGATACACTTGAAATATCGGCAAGAATGAAGCGGAAGATACGGTTCGAGGACTTCGGTATAACACATCAAAAGGGCGAGTTTCAAACATTTCACTGCCACACGCGTATCCCAGTGCAAGTCCACATGGACAAAATGCATTTCCGATTTAAAAAGGGAATACTTGAAATTCACCTACCACGCAAACATGAACATACAATTTCAATAGAATAGGCATCGAAGCCTCAGCCCCTTAAATGTCTTCACAAATCAGACGGCTCTTCTCGCATCATCGGCTTCAAATTTGTTATACAAGACAACAAAATAAACTTTGATGGAAAATCTTAACAATAAGTTACGCTAACTTCTAGAGCAAATTAGTTGGTGAAATATTGACAGTGGAACGAGCAATTCATGTCACTATGTTTATTCTCATACTAGTAGGTTTATACGGTATAACTGCTTGGACTTGGACCAGCTACGCTCATATAGAAAATGATTTATTGAAAGGTGCGAGCATCGCATTAAGTTGGGGAGTGATCCTCTTAATCCTTTACTTAGGCTTTAAGAAACTCGATTGGGACTGGTGGAGTTAGTCAGTATTACACCCATTACTAATTCATCGTGATATTTTCCGTCTTCCCCGAAGCAGGCGTCTTTCTTTAGTCCCTCAATTTTGAAGCCGAATTTTTGATAAAGATGTATTGCTGGCTTGTTATCTGCTATAACGCTTAAGCCTATTCTGTGCAGTCCTTCCTTTTTCGCAAGCTCTATGAGTTTAGCAAGCATCGCTGTACCTAGTCCTACATTATGAAAGTCTTGATGAAGATAAATCGCAATGTCGCTAGTGCCTTTCCGTCGTGAATAAGGAAACTTGTACAAATGTGCGTCCCCAATTATTTTGTCCTCATGAAAGGCGACAAGGGCTATTAGGTTCTGCAAGTTACTGAACCGCCGTTCAATGGTTTCTCTTGCGTAGGGAGGCATTCCCCAACGAACAGTTTCATCCGAAAGAGACTCGTACATTTCGATGAGTTTCTCTTTATCTTCTATCCTAAGTTCCTTTATCAAAACGATTCTGCCATCTTTCAATTTGATGTTAAAAGCATCCAAAAAGGTACAACCTCAAAATATGGATAGGACACGCCAAGTGTTTCGTTTAAAATCATCCTTTCATTTTACTTTGCTCTGATAATTTTTACTTTACCTAGTATTCGCCAATATTCGATTTCAACACCGGCGACAAGCTTCGCTTTCAATTCCTCCTCTTCGGGAAAAGGAACATCCAGATACTCGTACGTTTCCAAGTCCATTATTTGGACGGTGGAAGGTGTGACCGCGTAGATTTGACCCATTCTTTTATCGAGCATCGGTACTTCCGCATTTGCATCCACAGGTTTGACAATACTTCTTTTAACTCCGTCGAAAATGCCTATGGCCACTATTCTTGCTTTGGCTGCGCCGTGTTTTCCAGGTTTTGATTTCGTTATATCAACTATATGGCATGGTTCACCATCGACAATCATGTAGCCGCCGACACGTAAACTTCCAACATCAACTGGTTTACTCATGCACGCACCAACTTACTACAGCCCTCATCCACAGCAATTTTAAACAACATCCATATATAGATTAAGGTGTCGCTAATAGCTGAAAGGTGAAACCGTGTTCAAAAGTGTGGGCTTAGTTGCCCGTTTCGACAAAAAGAACGCCATGAGACTTGCGGAAGATTTAGCCGAATACCTAGGGAAAAAAGGATTAGAGGTATATGTGGAAGACACGTTAGCGGAGAAAATGGGTACAAAAGAAAAAAGCATCTCATTGAGGAAAATGAAAACAGATTTCATAATCACAATCGGCGGAGACGGAACAATTTTAAGAACATGCGTTTCAATCCCAAAGCCAGAACCGCCAATACTCGCAATAAACATGGGTATTCGGGGTTTCCTGACCGAAGTGCAACCGAAACAAGCCTTAACTGCGATAGGCAAATGCTTGAAAGGACAATTTACCATCGAAAAATGCATGAAACTTTCGACAACCGTAGACAACATAAAGTTTCCAGAAGCCTTGAACGAAGTACTAATCTCAGCGGATGAACCAGCAAAACTACTTTACGCTCAAACCTTAAAAGACAAAGAACCAATTCTAAACTGTCAAGCAGACGGGTTAATGATAGCCACACAAACTGGGTCCACTGGTTATTCACTCTCAGCCGGAGGACCTGTTTTAGACCCAAGCGTAGACGCCTTTGTTCTGACACCAGTATGTGCCTTAAGCGTTTTCCGTTCGATTGTTTTTCCAGCAGATTCAAACCTCACAATTAAGGTTGTCAGACCGAAAAAAATACTTGTAGTAATCGATGGCTATCACCGCCAACTCATAAGTTCTAAACTTCCAACCATAACCGTTACACGCTCCAAACACGAAACATCTTTCATAAGGTTTAAGGAAAACTTTTACCATCGTTTAAGAAGCAGAATTCTTTTCAAGGGACTTGGAGGAAAATTCTAACGGTTAGGGTAAATGAGAGAGTAATAGTTTTAGACACCTCCGCCTTTGTAGCTGGTTTTGACCCATTTTCAATAAGCGAAGAACAATATACTGTCCCGGTAGTGAGGGAGGAAATAAGAGAAAGCTCTATGGCTTGGGTTAGATTTAAAACGGCAGTAGAAAGTGGAAAGTTAAAAGTTAAAACGCCCCAAAGTAGTTTTGTAGATGAGGTAAAAGCCTCGGCAACCCTTGTTGGGGATGCATTTTTTCTCTCAGAAGCAGATATTCAAGTCCTGGCACTGGCTTTAGAACTCAAGACGTATGGTTGTTCTCCGTTGATTGCCACAGACGACTACTCCATACAAAATGTTGCAAATCAAATGGGTTTAGAATTTGCTTCACTAGCTACCTTCGGCATCCGCTTCCGTTTACAATGGATAAGATACTGCCCAGCATGCAACAGAAAATATCCAGCAAATTACAGGTCCAGAAGATGCGACGTCTGCGATACGGAGCTAAAAAGGAAGCCCATCGCCAAAAAAGCAACTTAAACCGTAACAACCTTCATAAAATACAAAGCAAGAGTTAAACGTCATAAAGCAAAATATTGGTGTGGAAAACCCATGAGTTCAATTGAAAGGGAAGGGATATATTTTAAGGAAGCAGGCTCGCAAAATACTGATGCTTTATTGAATCATGTCAAAAAATATATGAAAAAAGAAGGTATAAAAGACATTGTAGTTGCTTCAACAACAGGTGAAACGGGAGCAAAAGCATCTAAAACCTTCAAAGGATACAATGTTGTTATCATCACACACTGCCATGGTTTCCAAGAACCTGGAAAAAGCGAATTACTAGAGGAGCATAAAAGAGAGATTCTGGCAAATAGAGCGAAGATTTTCACAGGTGTCCACGCTTTAAGCAGTGCAGAACGGGCAATTCGCAAGAATTTCAGTACGATCCAGCCCTTAGAATTGATCGCTAATACTCTTAGACTTATGGGAGAAGGAACAAAAGTATGCGTAGAAATCACCTTGATGGCAGCAGACGCGGGTTTAATTCCAGTTGACAAAGATATTGTTTGCATCGCCGGGACAGGACAAGGCGCAGACACCGCGCTTCGGATAAAACCTGCAAACGCCGCAAGATTCTTCGATTTAAAAATAAGAGAAGTTATAGCAAAACCCCACGACTTCTAAGAAGAGTGGATGTATAAGATAATGAAAGTTGATGACAAACAAGTCGAAGAATTAGTTAAGAAATGGTTCACAAAAACGTCTCGCCACGAATGGCGACGCTTACAGCGAGACCCATATCACCAAATCGAGTTTATTGTCACCATGCACTTCCTTGAAAAGTATCTACCGAAACACGGCTTAGTTTTGGATGCTGGAGGAGGACCAGGCAGATATGCAATTGAATTGGCAAAGCGAGGTCACGACGTTATCTTATTAGACCTTGTTCCAGAAATGCTGAAACTCGCGAGAAGGAAAATTAAGAAGGCGGAGGTTCTGGGAAAAGTCAAGCAGCTTGTGCAAGGTTCCATTGAAGATTTATCCATGTTTGCCGACGAAAAATTTGACGCTGTGTTATGTTTAGGAGCACCCCTAGGTCATTTGTTAAATGTTAAACAAAGGGAAAAAGCTGCTTCAGAGCTTACACGCGTTGCGAAAAGAGACGCCCCAATTTTTGTCTCAGTCATCAGCCGCATCGGATTACTAAGAACAATATTCATTAGATTCCCACATGAAATGCAATATGCAAAACACCACTGGGAAGTTGGCGACTACATTCCAGGTCTACAAGGAGAAGGCTTCACAGCAGCCCATTGGTTCTTGCCAGAGGAATTACGCGAACTTTTTGAGAGACAAGGCGTAGAGACATTGGAGATGGCGGGTCTGGAGGGACTTTCTTCCCACCATGAAAAGGAAACAAACAGGCTTTTCAAGGATCAGGAAAAGTGGAAACAGTGGATTGAAATTCTGCTAAAAATTTGCACGCACCCTTCAGTTGTTGGAAGCACCGAACACTTTTTACTTGTCGGCAGAAAACATGGTTAACACAGGCACGCACTTACAATACGAGGTTTAAACCATGTCTTCAGAAAACGCCATAGAAGTCTCGAACTTAACAAAGTATTACGGTAAATTGCTGGCAGTTGATCATATCAATTTTGAGGTCAAGCGCAAAGAGCTATTTGGATTGCTCGGACCTAACGGCGCTGGAAAGACAACAACCATCCGTATGATTTGTGGTATGCTCAGACCTACGGGTGGATCAGTTGTTGTAGCTGGCTTTGATGTGTCTAAAAAACCAGAGGAGGCCAAACGAAGAATCGGTTTAGTCCCTGACATCTCAAATCTGTTCGGGGAATTAAGCGCTAGAGTAAACTTAGAGTTCATGGGAAAATTGTATGGTTTAGACAAAAAGACACGCCGAGAACGAATTGACCAAGTTCTTGAACTTTTCCAATTAAAGGACCGAGGAAACGACCTAATCAAGTACTACAGTAAGGGCATGCATCGGCGTTTAACCATAGCGGCAGCCCTCATCCACCAGCCCGAAATCCTAGTTATGGACGAACCAACCAGTGGCTTAGACGCCCAAACAGCAAGGTTAGTTAGAGAAATTATCATTAACCTCAACAGGGAAGGCAGAACCGTGCTCTTAACCACCCATCAGATAGACGAAGCAGACCGACTCTGTCAACGTGTGGGCATAATTGACCACGGTCGCGTAATCGCATTAAACACGCCAGCAGAACTAAAAGACAGCACAGAGGGCACACGCGCCCTAGAAATCAAAGTCCTAAACGGTGTAGATCAGCAACGATGGCTCCCCATCCTCAGTGGGGCTGAAGGTGTGGACCAAGTCTTCTTGGCAGAGGGAAAGGTAAGAGTATTGTCTAAGGATTTGCCCCAAGTAATTCCAACAATTGTGAATCTCATTAACAAACATGGTGGAAAAATTGAGAACATCTCAGTAGCGCAACCTACCTTAGAGGACGCTTTTATAAATCTGACGGGTAGAAGCATTCGAGAGGAATCTATGTCGAAGGAAGATTATCTCAGGAGAAGATTATCTCGGAGTGGAATGAGATGAAAACATTCAAACCTCTGATGCATTCTATCTACATCGCTGAAAACGACTTGCGGCAATCGTTCAAGTCAGTACGCCATGTGGTGTGGAGTCTTCTCTTCCCAATATTCATGATGTTAACCTTTAGTTTTAGATATGGTGCTGTTGGACTAGACCCTGCGTTTATGAATTTTCTCATACCGGGCATTGTAGCCATGACTGCCATGTTCGGAAGCATCAATGAAACCATGAGTATAGTTTGGGACAAATCTTTAGGGGTGTTTGACCGTATTTTGGCAGCTCCAGTTTCATCTACTTCTATTATAGTTGGGAAGACTATGGCAGGTGCGGTCATGGGCGTTATAAGCGCTCTTGTTTTGCTCGTTATAGGCGAGTTGTTCTTCAGTGTTTCATTTATCAACATCGGTATTGTTCTCATGATTATCGTGCTTGCAAGTTTTTCTTTCACAGGTATTGGAACAATAATATCTGGCTTAGCGTCTGAACCAAGGGAAGCTATGATGCTCTCGAATCTTCTTAGGTTTCCAATGATGTTCCTAGGCGGCGTTTTCTTTCCTATTGAGACGATGCCGATGCCGCTTCCTTACGTGGCTAGAGCTCTTCCGCTTACATACGCAACAGAAGCATTAAGGGCTGCTATGACCGGAAACATGAGTGTGGTTTTATTTGATGCACTTGTGCTTTTAGTTTATACAATAAGTACAATGGTAGTCGGTTCAAAGATATTGATGAGAGTCATGACGAGATGAACTTACTGTTATGCAGAGCATGGTTAGACGTTATTGCTTTCGTTTTATTCGTAAGGAAAGTTCCGTTGCATAAACTATTTTTCCGAAAACTATTAGAGTTTAATCTGAGAAATACACTATTGGAGGAAGGGGCTTATGAGAAGGTTAATTTTTCTCCTCATCATTTTGATTGTCTTGTATTTGGTTTCTTTTTTTGTTTCAGGATACAGTCAATCTTCTGAGCACACGACTTTCAGAAATACTAAGATTGAAGGCTTGAGTGTCTACTTCTTCTATGGTGAAGGATGCCCGCATTGTACTAAAGTCAAACCTTTCATCGATGAGATGGAGAGATCCTATGGTTTGAATATTGAGCGGTTTGAGGTTTACGGAAATAGAGCGAATATGAAGCTAATCCAAGAATATTTTGAGAGATACAACGTTCCAGTCAATAATAGGGGAGTCCCGGCTGTTTTTGTGTCAGATTCTTATCTTGTCGGTGACGTGGATATTCTCAATGGTCTTGAAAATCTTGTATCAAACTCAGTGACCGCTGATTCCGAAACGGCTCAGTTGTCGAATGAGGGTAACAGCGAAGAATGTACTTCTAATGGTTACGATTGTTTATCATTCTTGACTATTACTGCTGCTGCCTTGGTTGATTCTGTTAATCCTTGTTCTATTGCTATTCTTTTCTTTTTGATGGCTGGTTTGCTTTTGCTTCGGAATCGCAAAAGGGCTTTGAGAGTTGGTTTGGCCTTTGCTTTATCCGTCTTTCTTGCAAACTTGTTGTTTGGATTAGGAATATTTTCAACGCTTTCTGTGAGCGGCTTTTCTTCTATTTTTGATACTGTTGCTGGTTTTGTAGCTATTTTGACTGGTATCTTGCTGGTTAAGGATTGTTTTTTCCATGGGAAAGTGATCGCTATGGAAGTACCTCGTTCTTTGCAGCCTTATTTGAAACATAGACTGAGTGAGGCTTTTTTTGGAAAATCTTCAAGAGTTTTGGGAGCCTTTCTTATAGGTTTTCTTGTCACCTTATTTGAGATTCCTTGTACTGGAGGACCATACTTTTTTGTTTTGGCTAGGATGGCTGATGATGCAACTAGAATGCAGACTATTCCAATATTGCTGTATTACAATTTGATTTTTGTTATGCCCTTGATTCTAATCTCGACTCTGCTCTATTTCGGCTCGATTCAGGTTGAGAGAGTAAGAGAATGGAAAGACAGGAACAAGCAGTTTTTAAATTTGGTTAGGGGTTTGCCGCTGATTGCGGTGGGTTTCGTAACTATTTCAACGTCTCTAGTGATTCAATGGATGAGTGTAGCATTAAGCGTTTATAGAGCAGCTTTCATTCCCTTGATTGGGCCCGTTGCTTCTTACATAGTTTATCAAATATTTTCAAAGTCAAAATACAGGGTTAAAGCTTTGAAATATCTAACCGTTGTTGGAATAGGCAGTACTCTCTTTTTGGCTGCGATATCAAATGCTCAAACAAGTTTTCTAGGCAACCCCGGAGAAACGGGATCAGAAACTAAGAGTTATCAAGTAACGGGTGAGGCTACTACTGCAACGACTATTCAACCTTACACAGACTGTGAAGCTGAAGGTGGAAGATGTATGATGGGTTCAATGGGATGTAGCATTGCGTGCAAACGAATGAATTATGCTATGGGGGTTTGTGAACTTGGTCTTCCTAGTTTAGGCTATTATCCGGGCTGTGGTGAGAGAGATTGCTGTTGTTTTTGCGTGGGTGAAAAAGAAAATTGTACAGATGTAGATAAAGATGGTTATGCTATAGAGGGTGGGAATTGTGGACTAATAGACTGTAATGATGCTGATGCTAGTGTTCATCCAGGAGCAGTTGAAATTTGCAATGGAATTGATGATGATTGTGATGAACAAGTAGATGAAGGTGATATTTGTGTAGGTTGTGTAAAAGTAAAAGTTGTAAATGAAACTGATGATCCAGTTCAAGCTGATGTTATTTTAGACTGTCTCACAGCTATTGGTTCTACTAATTATGCTGGATCTGCAGTGAGCTGTAATCATGGGAAAATACCTGGATTTTATTATGTAGATGCTTTTATTGGTTTTCCTTGTTATGGTGAATCATATATCAACATAGACGAATATGGCACTGGGTATGCAGAAATTGGATCTTCAGATTGTGTATGGTACGATGAAAATTGTATGGGAGGAAGTTCACTTACTACCACAATAACAACCACCTCTTCAACAACTACAACTGTTTCCAGTGACGGTGGTAGCCTAAATACAACTACATCCACAACCTCTTCAACAACTACGACAATTTCTTGTCAGTGTACTGAATGGAAGAATACCTTCGAATGTTGTAATATAGATAGAAAATGGCGGAGTAAAGGTAATTTATTCGAAAGAACTTGTAACCCAAGGGGTTGTGATATAGAAAAAAGATGTAAGACTTCTAAAATTCTTTGATTATAATGTTTGCTAACATATTTGCAAGAAATAGCAGTTATCAAAGTGAAAAATGCTGAAAGTACCGAAAACAATCGGAAGGGTTAAAAGGAATAAACGGCAAATCACACATTCATAACCAATTTCTAATATTCGTCTAATCTTGATTTATGGGCTCAAAAATAATCGTTAATCCAGAAGCACTATCGAAATCGTACATTCCCGAAAAACTTGTGAATAGAGAAAAAGAATTCGATCAACTTTCAAACATTATAGGCGTATCTGACACATTCTGTTATGGTCCGACTGGTTCGGGAAAGACAATCCTCATTAAACATGTTATTGAAAATCACAACTCAACAAAAAAAGGAAGAGCAAATTACGTAGACTGTTCTCTCTATCAGACTACCAACGCAATATTCCACGAAATCCTAACCGCTTTAAACAGCATTGTGGTAAGCAAAAGCAATTATGAGTTAACAAAAAGGCTAAATTCAAAAATAAAGCATCTCGAGAGTTCATTGACAATTTGTTTAGATCATTTTGAACATTTAAAAGAAATCGAAACTCTGAACAGAATTTTAAGCCTTGGTCTCAACTTGGTAATAATTGCAGAGACATATGATTCTTACAGAAAACTGAACCAGCAAATCAAAGCAAACATAACAAGTTTGATAGAAATTCCAAGTTATACAGCAGATCAAGTCTTCGATATACTTATGGACAGAGCTGAAGAAGCACTTGAAAAGTACACCTACTCAGAAGTTACAATAAGAAAAATCGCAGAGGCAAGTTCTGGTAACGTCACACTTGCTTTGAATCTACTAAAGTCACCACACTTTAAACCCAAAAGGAAAACTTTTTCCAAATTTCAATAAACAATTCGCAATTCTTTCGCATCCAACATTTCTAGATGCCTTCTGTCTACATCCACCTTGCTGGAGAAGATATCGATGAAGCACAATGCATTTTGAGTGGAATGACTAAGGTCAAAAAAGAAGATGAACGACTCAAACCTCAAAACTCAAAAACGACTCAAAACGACTCTCTCTCTATTGATGAGAGTCATGACGAGATGAACTTACTGTTATGCAGAGCATGGTTAGACGTTATTGCTTTCGCGCTTGCTGAAATATATTATGTCACGGTGTTCAACATAGCCGCATTCTCTGAACAGCTCCTTTGATGCAACGTTGTAATCTTCGATTAAGGCACAGAAAATTCTGATATCATGTTTTCTAAACACCTTTTCAGATTCAACAATCAATGCTTTAGCAATTCCACGCTGCCTAAAATCTGAGTCAACAGCTAAGCGATTTATCCAACCCTTTCGCATATCACAGCTTAGAATAACCGTTCCGACAAGGCGATTATCCTCAAAGGCTCCGAGAAAAAATTCAGGGCTTGCATCCATTTGTGCGGATATTGCCTCTTTGCTGTCCCTTCCTTTCGGTTTGAACGGCAACCTAGCCCTAGACCAGAGTTGGATCATTTCTTTGAAATCTTTAATCGTTAATCTTCGAATTTCCATCCGAAAACACTGAAAGAGTTATGCTTCTTTTTCAATTTCTTTTACGGCATCTTCGATTATTTCTAACGCTGCATCCACAAGCTCTCTGGTAATGTTAAGTGGCGGCGCAACTCGGATGGTTGAAGCTCCACATGTGATGACAGCAACCCCGCGTTTCCATGAGCGCGTCATAATTTCGGTAGATTTCTTAGAGGCTGGCTTTTTGTCTTCCTTGTTTTCAACGATTTCCATGCCTATCATTAATCCTTTGCCTCTCACATCGCCGACAATTTCGCTTTTCTCCTTCAATTCTTCAAGTCGTTTCATAATGTAGGTGCCTTGCTTGGTTGCGTTTTCCAGAAGCCTTTCTTCTTTTATTGCGTCAATAACTGCCGCGGCCGCAACACAAGACAACGGATTTCCGCCGAAAGTGCTTGCATGAGAACCGCCAACCCAGTCCATAACTTTTGCCTTGGCTATGGTTGCGCCTAAAGGTAATCCAGATGCCAATGCCTTCGCGCTACATAGGATGTCTGGTTCAACAGCCCAATGCTCAATTGCAAACCATTTCCCAGTTCTGCCCATACCGGCTTGAACTTCATCGTCTATGAGCAATATGCCATATTTATCGGCAAGTTTCTTTAGTCGCTGGAAGTATTCTGGCGGCGGAACAACATACCCGCCTTCTCCTTGAATTGGCTCAAAAACCATTGCAGCAACATCTTCGGGAGGCGCATATTTCTGTAAGACAAATTCGTCAATGAAGTCTACACACCAGTAGTGGCATTCAGGATAAGTTAGCTTGAAAGGACAGCGGTAACAGTATGGATACGGAACATGAGTGACCCCAGGCATCAAAGGGAAGAAGTAGCGTTTTTGAGTAGGTTTACTAGCGGTGAAAGATAAGGCTCCTACTGTGCGTCCGTGAAAAGCGCTTATGAAGCCAATAAACAGTTGTTTGCGTGTGTGCCATTTCGCAAGTTTAATTGCTGCCTCAATTGCTTCTGCTCCACTGTTGCCAAAATAAGCCTTCTTCTCAAAGCTTCCTGGCGTAATTTCTGTGAGTTTTTCTGCAATGTTAACAACTTCATTGTAGTAAAAGTCAGTGTTGGAATAGTGTAGAAAGCGGTCGCATTGATTCTTTATGGCTGCGATCACTTTAGGATGATTATGACCCACGTTTAAGCATACCAAGCCAGAGTTGAAGTCTATGTATTCGTTTCCGTCAACGTCTCTCACTACGCAACCTTTTCCTGATTCAACAACAAGCGGATAAAACCGCACATATGAAGGTGAGAGTAGTCTTTCGTCTTTTTTGGCTAACTCTCTTGCTTTGGGTCCTGGTGGAGTAACAATTATTTTGGGATAGACGCTCATTTCACATCACCAATGAAGGTTAACGATTAGAAAAGACGGGTTTTATATAGCTAACTATGCCTCTCCGCAAAAAAGAACATGGAAAATCAGATTGTAATCTAGAATAGTTCATGAATACTTCGGCTCGCACATTATAGAAGCGCACTATGGTTTAGTCAGTGCAATCTCAACGGCCGAGACGTTTGCCTTTTGGCCTTCGCTCCTTGTAACTTCCTCTGTGCTTATGCTGATTCCTTGTAGCTGTAGGTCTTTCACAAAAACTCGTCTTAACAACTCAACCGTGTCGACGGCTCTGCTGATTGCTCTCCCCCTAGCCTTAACAACAAGTTTCTTTGTGTCAGAATTAAAGAAGGTGAGGCAAGCAACCACGTAGTTCATCACTGGTTTTTTGCCGATGAACACAATGTTATTGCTGGTTTGCGTGGTTCGTGCTGTTTTTGCTGTTTTTGCTGGTTTTCCTTGGGCTTCCTTCTTCTGTTTCTCGTTTGTCATATTTTATCTCCTTTTTCGTTGACTGACTTTGCTAGCATTGTGAAGCAGACTATATCATGAACATTGAGTTCCTTATATTTTTCCGTACAGTGCAGAATCAGACGTACTGTTTGACCCTAGTTTACGGTACTGCTCCCAGTCTTCGTCCACCCATCTCTGAATCCTTTCAATGTCCTCTTCCGTTATGCTACGGAATCTACCCTGCAATGCCAAATATTCCTTAAGAGGTTTACGTTTAGCCTTATCAACCAATCGATCGCTTGGTGGATTAAGCTTAAACTTTCCATATTCAATTTCGAAAAGGGTCCACAAACCAGTTTGCACGGCAAGGCGTCCCAATTCAACAGTTTTGCTTGTGTCATACCGCCAACCAGTCGGGCATGGTGCTAAAACGTGAATGTACTTTGTACCTTTAATATCCTTAGCTTTTTTAAGTTTGTTTACGAAATCTATGGGGTATGATGGGCAAGCTGTTGCAACATATGGTATTCTATGAGCAGCCATGATTAAAGGCATATCTTTTTTCCGCTCCCTCTTTCCGGAGGGTGTTGTAGTGGTCCATGCACCATATGGCGTTGCTCCACTCCGCTGCATTCCCGTATTGCCATAAGCTTCGTTATCATAGCAAATGTAGATGAAGTTGGTTTCCCTTTCAGCTGCTCCAGACAAGGCTTGAATGCCTATGTCAACTGTTCCGCCATCTCCAGCCCAACCGACAACTGTAATGCCTTCTAGTTTTCTTTGATGCAGAGCAGCGACAATTCCTGATGCTGCAGCAGCAGTAGATTCAAATAGTACATTTTGGAGAGGAGCCAAAAAGGAAGTGTAAGGATAAGGTCCTTGAATCACGGTTGTGCAACACGCAGGAACAACCAGAATAATATTGTTTCCTAATGCTTTAAAGAGCAAACGGAGCGCAATAGAAGGTCCACAGCCAGCACATGCAGCATGCCCCTTAAGCAAATATTCTTCTTTTGGAAGCTCTTTTATCGTCACCATCACGTTCACTCCCTCAAATCAACCCACTCAGTCTCTTTTTCCACCTTACCCGCGTGCATCCATTTTAGCGACCGTTTAACAATTCTTTCAATAGTTTCCGAAGTCACGTCTCTTCCTCCTAAACCCGCAATAAAACCTGCAACTAATGGCGAATCTTTCCAATTGGAAAGAGAAGCCTTAGTTTCTGTAGCGAGAAAACCTTCCATTCCAAAGGATATGTGACGATCTATCGTTGCAAACATCTGTGTTTGCTCTGAAAGCGCCTTTATTTCTTCCATTGGAAACGGACGGAAAACTCGAACCCTTGCTGAACCCACTTTGAACCCTTCTTTGCGTAGATGATCCACAGCTATTTTAGCGTCGCTGCCCATTGTCCCCATCGTGAGCAGTATTAAATCTGCATCTTCACACTTGTATTTCTCAATCAACCCGCCATATTCGGAACCGAAACGTTTGCCATATTCTTTATCAATTTCCGCGATAAGCAACTTCGCGTTTTCCATGGCTTCCTGAATCATATAACGAAACTCCATATACCACTCTGGCGCGACAAGATTAGAATGAGAGAGAGGACGGTTGACATCTAAAATCCACCCTGATTTGTATGGTGGCAGAAAATCGTCAATTTCTTCTTGATCTGGGATTTTCACTGGCATATAGGTATGTGATAGAATAAAGCCTTCGAGACAAACCATGGCTGGTAAAAACACTCGTTCATCTTCGCAGAGTTTGTAGGCTTGAATTATGGTGTCGAAAACTTCTTGGTTGTCAGCGCAGTAAAACTGAATCCATCCAGTGTCCCGTTGAGAAAGAGAATCGCTGAAGTCTGACCATATGCTCCAAGGAGCCCCCATAGCACGGTTAACAACCGCCATTACTATTGGTAATCGCGAACCAGAAGCCCAATGCAAAGCCTCATGCATAAGGGCCAACCCGTGAGCAGAAGTTGCTGTGAATGTTCTAACTCCTGCAGCTGCAGCGCTTATAAGGGCTACCATGGCGCTGTGCTCAGATTCTACACGAATGTATTCAGCGTCCATCTTCCCGCTCTCGACGAAATCTGCGATTTTTTCAACGATTGTCGTCTGGGGAGTTATAGGGTATGCAGCAACAACTTTAACTCTCGCTGCTTTCGCAGCGTAACCAGCAATGTGGTTTGCCGTGTCAATTATCATCTGTGCCATTTATTCTTCCTCCCGTTTCATTGTTATTGCTTTAACTGGACATTCGTTGGCGCATATGCCGCAACCTTTGCAGTAATCGAAATCTATTTTTGGTGAATCGTCTTCCTGCCGTGTTATGGCGGCATCAGGACAGTAGATCCAGCAAATGGTGCATTTGGTGCATTTGGAGTAATCAACTTCTGGACGGAAAGTTCTCCAAGACCCTGTTCTTCCCATGCTGCCAACTGTTGGAGAAGAGAGCGGCGTAAGGGGCATTTCCTTACGAGTTTTCATAGCAACACTCATTGACCTTCACTATCCCATCCCTTTATTAAACGATCATAAGCTAGCTCTGCCGCCCTAGCGTTTTTCTCGCCAGCACCGCCCGACCATGTGTCTTTTATGGCTTTCAAGACGCTTGTCAACTCCACTTCATTTGTTGCCTTGGCAAATGCTCCCATTATTGAGGTGTTAACAACAGGTAACCCAGCGACAAGTAAGTTAAGTTCAAGGGCAATTCCAGTTGCGTCAACGGTGGCGATCCGCCAACCTTTCAATTCTATTTCTTCAGGCCTTTTCGTTGTATTTATGATAATTATTCCATTTTTTTTCAAGCCTTCCGTTACATCCACAGCCTTGTAGATGGCGTGATCAAGCACTATTACATAATCAGGGTTGTACACTTGACTGTGCACAAGTATAGGTTTATCACTTACCCTTGCAAACGCCTTCACAGGAGCGCCTCGCCGTTCTGCCCCAAAGTATGGAAAAGCCTGAACCCACTTGCCTTCAATAAAAGCGGCATGTGCCAACAACTCTGCAGCAGTGACGCTGCCTTGTCCACCACGTCCATGAATCCTAATCTCTTTAAGCACGGTTTCCCCCTTCTGCTAGAAAATGAAAGGTGAATGTTTAGCTTTATTAGTGTTAGCTTAGAAAAACAGCAAAAACAACAATAAAAGAAGGCCGCTGGTCGCGAAGATTGGAACGGCTGCCTTCTTGGCTTTTTGAAGAGTTCTATCTATTAGAAGGCATAAAGTTTCAAGCTGTTTCTCTCCAATAACCTTTATGTTGGGAACCGTTGTGCTTCGACATGCGGCCTTAACATGTTCCAAATTAGAGATAGCAGCAAGAGTTGTCTCCTTGATGTATCCGATCAAACTTTCATGAGATATAACTTCGCCCACCGGGTGGTAACCACGCTTGCTTAATATTATAGCGCTTACCGAATGCGTGTCTGTTGTGTAAATCTCGCCTTCATCGATTCCTATGGTGCGAAGAGCCGAAAGGACATTTTCGCGTAGTCCAGAAACCATGTTGTTGCCGTCGATAACGACGTAAGCAGTTTTGTGCTCACCAACCTTAACCACAAATACAGTGATGCCGCCTGGTCCCATACCGTCTTTAAGGCTGAACTCTTTCGGGATAACTGTGGCAGCACCAACTTCAAAAGGAAACTGCCTCAAAGAAACAGTCTTTTCTAAACAAGCGGCTGCAACAGCTTTCAACGCACCTAAAGCCTCTTGCATGTTTGTCTCTTCATTGATGCTATTATGTGCATTAACAACCACACAGCAATTCAGCCCATGCTTTTCTGCTTCTTGGCGAACAAACAGGCCCAACTCTTGCGGTAAGTCTTCAGTTGTCTTAGGTGCAAGGGTGAATGAAAGAAAAGCAGATTTACCAAAAATCTGGCAGCATGCAGTAGCCAAGCCATTATCAACTTTGATAAAGGGTGTTGCCTTTGTTTCATGAGCCTTGAAGTTCATGGACTTAACAACGTGGTTAATTATTTTTTGATTTTGAAGTTGAGAAGCCAAATCAAACTCGTGACCAAGCAAACCATGAGGAACGCACACGTCACAGTCAAGTTCTTTTTCTAAAGTGGTTTTAAGCATAGACGGCAAAAGACTGCTTCCGATGTTTTTGAATGGGCCAGGATGAACGGAAGGAACAACCATAACCGCTTTAGGCTTAGAAGAACCGAACTTGATCAAGGAAACGTCAACATCTTGCGTTTCACCTAACTTTTCAAGCAATTCTTCAAAAGGAGCATTTAAGTCCATCACCCAGTTAAGCAAAAAAGCCCTCAAAAGAGACAGAGAGGGAACCCCAAGCGTTCGCTCGCCCACGCGATTTATGAGAGAAATGAAGAAGAAACTTGAGACAAAACCTACGGCCAATGAGAAAACAAAGAATACGAATAAATTTAGATAGGGTATTCTTGCCCAAAGCACTAAGAACGGTGTTATGCAAGAAAACGGTTGAAGAAGAGAAGCTGCTAAAAGTCGTTTGAAGTTGAGGGAAGATGTCGAACTTAAAACTACAAAACGAAAGATTAGCACTGCTGAAAATCCTAGAAGGCACAGCCTAATCCACCATGTTGAATCAAATGTCACAGCGAGAGCAGCGCCTACAAAAATGAAAAAAAGCCAAACCACCCAACAGTAAAGGGAAAGAGCAACTGTCCTTCTTAAATCATAAATTGAAACTCGTCTTAAAGCGAATACGCTTGCAACATAGTCGATAATCAAATTCGTAAAGAAAAGGGAAACGCCCACAAGCAATCCTTTCATTAAGCCTTCTAGAAGGGGAAAAAGAACACCCGTGGAAAGTAACCCTCCAACTATGCAAACCAATGCAAGAAACAAAATCACTCTTCTGTATGGTGGAAGTTTGAACAATGACGAGTAACGTTTAACTGCTCTATCCATAGATTGACTTAATGAAGCTCCGGTAGCCACATCACATCCTCTCGGGCGGATTTTCTAAAAGATAAACTCAAGCATATTAAAGTGTCGTGAAGTCCCGCATGGTTACCATGGGAAGTTGAAACATTCTCTAAATAATCCTTACATGGGGTAACCTATCATTTTTGACATAAAAACTGAAAATGGAAGACAGCAGAAACACAAAGCAAACGCTACCATAACATAAGTGTCATAATAGCTCAGAGAGGGCAACTGTTTTATCCTTAAAGCGCTAATTATGGATTTTGCGAGTATTATGCCAGAGCAGAGTATACCCCCTACAATATTCCATATGCTTGAAAGAAATCTAGGCAAGCAAATACGGGTGATTTTGGACGTTTCCTATGGTTTTGAAGGAACTTTGATGGCGGTAACCCGTGAACCTGCAGGAATATGGCTTTCAGACGCCGAAGCCATTATATTACGTGCAACAATCGCTCAGCCGATACCGCAGGTTGCAAGCAGAGAAGAAAGAAGCGAGATATTTGTCCACCTAAACTCTGTGCAGCGGATAGAAGTTTTGCACCCGCCTTCTCGTCGTTAAACAAGTGTTCAGATTAGAAAAACACGTGCCAGAACACATATAACAATTAATGCGATTGCTAAACCTACAAGTATTTCTGGTTTAACCTTGATTCCTTCAGTTTCCTCTTCAAAGAATCTGAGCAATCCTGCGCTTGCAGCAGGCATTGGTCCTGATTTCTCTTTCTTTTTCTTCTTGCTCATGCATGAGCCTCTTTCTACTGTAACGATTAACTTTTACTGTTTTCTCCATTATTAACGTTATGCCACTTCAAAAGAGTTTTTATTTTTGAAAGGATGATAATGTGATGCAAGAGGTTGTTGCAATGTCGACTTCCCAAGACGAATACAATCATGTGTTTGACCTCCTCCAACAACATCACAAATGGTTTCAGAAAAGCATCCCACTCATAGCAAGCGAAAACGTCCCAAGCCCAGCTGTACGCGAAGCAATCACAACAGATTTTGGAAATCGCTATGCAGAGGGTTGGCCTGGAGAACGTGTCTATGCAGGCTGTCGCTTCATAGACCAGGTGGAGTTCAAATGTATCGAGCTTATGAAAAAGCTCTTTAACGCGGAATTCGTGGATGTTAGACCTATTTCGGGTGTTGTGGCTAATCTTGTTGTTTACACAGCGTTTACAGAGCCAGGTGACACCATGATGGCCTTATCCATTCCGTGTGGCGGACACATAACAACTGGCAAGAAAGAGTTAGGAGGAACAGCTGGAGCAGTGCGCGGCTTAATAGTTGAATATTTACCCTTAGATTACAAGGAATTAAACATAGATGTGGACAAAGCAAAAAGCAGGATAAGCGAACTGTCTGCAAAGGGTAAACCGCCAAAACTTGTCATGTTTGGCGCAAGCGTTTTCCCGTTCCCGCATCCAGTCAAAGAATTAACTGAGAGCATCCACTCAGTGGGCGGGACAGTGGGATACGATGCAGCACACGTAGCTGGTTTAATTGCTGGAAAGCAATTCCAAGACCCTATTAGAGAGGGAGCTGACGTCGTCAGCTTAAGCACGCATAAAACATTCTTTGGACCTCAACACGGCGGAGTTTTGTCGTGGGATAAGCATGTTGATAAGATAAAACGAGCGACTTTTCCAGGGATGGTGAGCAACCATCATTTGCACGCAGTTGCAGGTGTTACAATTGCGTGTGCAGAATTGCTTGAGTTTGGAAAGGAATATGCAAGTCAAATAGTGAAAAATGCCAAAGCCCTAGCCCAAGCACTTTATGAAAGAGGATTTAATGTTTTAGCAGAACATAAGGGCTTTACACAGTCTCACGTAATTTTAATAGACATACTAAAATATGGCGACGGCGGCACAATTGAAGAGACTTTGGAAAAGGCAAACATCATAATAAACAGAAACTTGCTGCCATGGGACATTAAGGAAGGAAGACATTTCATGCATCCAGGCGGCATAAGACTGGGCGTTTCAGAGGTTACGAGGCTTGGAATGAAAGAATCCGAAATGGCTGAAATAGCAGAATTCATAAAACGCGTAATAATAGATAAAGAACCATTAGAAAAAGTGAGAGCGGACATAGCAGAGTTTAGGAAAGATTATCAAAAGGTACATTACTGCTTCGAAAACGCAACTGAAGCCTACAAATACGTAAAAATCCGCTAGCAGTCCTTTCACTATGCTTACAATGGCAGATAAAGAGAATTGCGCATCTCAGTCGCCAGTTAGAAGTTAAACTTGTATCCGTGAATTTCAAGTCCAGGCTTCCAAGTGTAGTTGGAGAAATCCATGAACAGGTCGATATGCCCAACGTTTCTGAAGCCTTGCTCGTATAGAAATTTTATGGCTTTCATGTTTCGCACCACAGGCTTTACATTCAGAAACCTTACTCCTTCCTTACGGGCTTCAGAAACAACAGTTTCTATCAACCGCTTTCCTATTCCTTTACAGCGATGGTCTTTGCTAACTATGAGCGGTTCTATTTCAGCTTCGTTTTCCTCAATGATTAATCCGACGAGTCCAACTACTCTGGAATTATGTACAGCGACCCAAAGCTGATTAGATCCAACCTTAGCCAAATGTTTGTCAAAGTAGTCTTCTGGATGCTCTCCGCCAATGGTTGGGTCTTGATAGATCACACGATGCCATTCGGTTAGTTCTCGCCACAAGGAGCGACACTGTTCTCTGTCAGCTTTTCGATACTTCCGAATTACAAAAGACGTCAATCCATTCCACCTGATTTCAAGGTCTTGATTACGCTTATTTGAATGTTATTCATTTTCTCTTTAAGTAGGTTTACACATATTTCCAAATAATATGGGGTGAAAAGTTTGCATATAGACGAATTTCAGAAGATGATGCGGCACTTATATTTCCATAGAGATTTTAAGCGCGGAGTAAAAGGGACGTATAACTGGCTTGTGGATGAAGTTAAAGAACTAGGTGAAGCACTAGAAGCTGACGACAAAGCAGCATTAGAAAACGAGTTTGCCGATGTCATTGCATGGTTAGCTTCGCTCGCAAACGTTACGGGTATCGACTTGGAAAAGGCAGCCCTTAACAAGTACCACAACGAATGCCCCAAGTGCAAGCGTTCGCCTTGCCAATGTACTTTTTAGCTCAAGTTAACTAGGCGTTTCTGTCCCAAACCAGTAAGCATCCAAACATATGGCCTGCTTCCTTTCCTTTCAACAGTCCCTTCCGCCTCCAAAAGCCTCAAATGGTGCATAACCACTCCGTAAGGCATTTCCGCTTCTTTTCCAATGGTTTTGGCGTTAGCTGAATGCTTCTCCAAAACGTTCAATAGTTGAGTTCTAGCCCGCAGACCGAGCTTAACATTTCTTATGTCCGTTAAGTATGCGTTAGGATGATGAGTCTCTCTAATAATACTCACCGAAACTAAATTTGTCATTTTAAATAGAAAAGTTTTCTTTTAGGCAAAGTCTGTTAAGCTGATTTGTCGAGGCTTTTTACCTTCAAACAGTGCATCTATTTCCTCTTTCATAAGCAGAATTCTTTGAGCATAATACTGCGGTAACCCATACTTTTCGATCAGATGCTGCGCCGCCTCCAAGTATTTTTCAATGCCGCCACGATAAACGGTCAATGATAATTGTCCACCACATGAAGGACATTTGCCACGGAGAGGTAAACGGCGAAAACGCTTGTTGCACGATTTACATCTAAAACTCTGCGTGGAGAAAGCCCGCAGATTTCCAGCAATGTCCCGAATGAAGTGCGTAGTTAAAACTTTTAAGGCTACCTTTTCAGCGTCCACAGCTTTGATCTTCTCAGCCAATTCAAGTTGACTGTTCAGCTTTTCAATCATTGTTCTGAAACGTTTGTATGCACTCTCAGGATTTCCCATGTTGATGTTTGAGACAGGCGTCGTGAATTTGAAGCCTTCATACTGTGCTTGTGTGTTGAGCCGATGCTCAATTATGTCTATTAGGCGACTAACATGCTTAGATTCCACAGTCTCCCATGTTTTCTCATAAAACTCAAGCGGATAAGCATCGGCAACATCGACATCATGCGCTTGCCTTTGCACTTCTTGAGGATTAACAACCGAGATTAGAAGTAGCGGGGCGTCCATTATTCCACCTATTTGTGCTGGCAAGTATTCACGGGAAAAGTTAAGCAACGTATCTAACGCAAGCATCAACGCATCTTCGTCACCATCACAATCTCTCCGCTTGGCTGAATGCCAAATTGGATGCGCATAACAAACGTTAAGATTTGTGAAGCCAATGATACGCCCCAAAATGCCCACAGAGGTATGAGGAGCTAAGCCAACAATTAAATGACCGATAAGGTCTTCTGGCTGCTTCACATTGTAATAGGCTGAAAGCCCATAGATTTTAGTTAAGAGTTCATCCATGAAATTTGCAACTTGTACGAAGTACTCTGCACATTTTATGGGAATAACAATGTCTTGAAGTTTTAGTTCACACATCTGGTTTGGATCCGCTAGTGGCATACCAGAAATGTCATGTGTATAACTAAGCTTGCCAAGCTTCTCAATCGCAACTCCAATTTCGAAAGGCTTAAAGTGAGTTAATGGAGCATTTGTTATGTCGAAACGGATTGTTCCATCCTTGTAGACTGATAAATCATACTTTGCGCGCAGAACCCCCTTTTCCATGATCTCAGGAGTCTTCGTCTCATTCGTCAAGCCTTTGACACCCTTCAAAACTTTAGGGATAGAAACGCCCAAACGGCTACATGCGCCCTCAAGCAATTCCTTCAAGTTGACAATCTGTTTTTGATATGCCCTCGTAGGCACTTTGCAGACTGGACACTCATTTTCCTTAAAGCTTTTCCCGCATCTGAGACAAGTTTTCTCAAGGATCGTTTCGGAACCGCAAGCAGGACATTTGACCCTATGAGTGAACGTTTTGCATATTGGACATTTGCGTTTAACAACTTCTACAAAAACGGGCTCTTTTTTTGCTGCACCAACAATGTCTCTATGAGAACCCCCGGCTAGGCCAACAGGGAAAAGGACATGAACGAGAGGTTTCATCTCACGCCTTTTTGCTTTTTCTGGTCTTCCCATCCGTGCACCTACGAGAGTTGGAGCCTTTTCTTTAATTTGTACGCCGGAGAGCAAACTAATCGCTTCTAGAATAGAGGTGGTAGAGGGAAAGTTCACATCTTTGGTGAGTTCGCAGCCGAGGCAGAATGCAAATGTTTGTGCGTCTTCGCCTTCAATAATAATTTTCTCATTAGAAACTTTGTGCGGTAAGCACATTGCTTCCAAAGAATGTTTAATATTCGTATTCATTTCACCAGTAATTTGATGGACATCATCGCCATCGCGTTGTATTTCGGAACTGAGAAGCCATTTTCTTAATAGTTTAAGTTCCTTAATTGAAGTGAGGTCCATCCAGAAAAATGTAAAAAGTGGATGAAGAGGCGTATGCAATGCTAGCGATAAGGCGAGCGCTTCTTTAAAGCAAGGCTTGTTGGTAAATGGGCTCTCCAAAAAAGCTTTCAACCTTTCCAAAGGAATCTTAACGGTTGTCGCGACGTTTGCAAAGTCGCCATTAAACTTTTCTGTAATAGCTTTTCGTACGTCTTCAGTCCACCACTCTTCAACATACCCGGAAGGCGCAAGAGGCTTGCTATTGTAGAGAAAGTCCCCGAAACTAATCAAAATATCGCCTAAAAACAGAATCTTCTCAATTTTATCTTTTATCTCATTGAAATTTTCAACAGTGACTCGAACAACCGAACCGTCCTTCAACTGGACAATGGGCAGTTCCACACTATTAACCGGAACGACTATGCCGCCTTTTCCTGGAAGCTCCAAACGTACTTGCGTGCCTGCTGCTAGAAAACCTTGAAGCACAAGCATGGTCGCTGGATGAACCCCAACAGCAGCCAAGCCTGTGTTTCGTGCCCTACCGTATCTTAGACGAAAGCCACCACGTCTGGATGGGAAAGAAAAGATTGGACGCCCAGCGATAACGTCATCCATGAATCCAGCGGATTTTCTCTCAGATTCTTTACGAATTTCCTTAAGCCAGTCCCAACCTTGAAACTTCAACTTTTCAATAATAGTCAGAACTTTGGGAGCACGCCCAACTATGCCATCATTCACAACTCTAAGCGCCCCACCCCTCACACGGTTGGTCTCTATCCGAGGAAGATTGCGGAAAGAAGAAACTTCAACTGGATCAGATTCCGTACCCGTTACTTCCACAGGAAGCCACTCAAGCGCCTTTCGCAACTCTTCATCAGAAATATGATATTGGAAGCGCGATACAGAACGCTCGTAAAGCCTCATTTCTTCAATGAAGCGAGAGATTTCTTCCTCCGTAGGCTTGTAACGGTCAAGCCCAAGTAGTCGCCGCACAAAATCTCCAACAACCAGCGTCAAAGCTTGATCTGTCCCACCAGCAGACCGTATTGGACCCGCAAAATAAATAGCAAGATAACGTGTACGATCACGATTTGTCTTAATTTTTACTTTAGCTACCCCTTGTATCGGTGCTGCGGTAAGCCCCTCAGTAAAAATTGCAAGTGCAGTGCGTATGGCTTGCTCCGCCACGGCTTCAGGCTCCATATGCCCAAATCTGCCATAAACAATTTCTTCCACAATTTTAAAAGCTAGTTCTTCCCTTGGAAGTTTCGCGCTTAGTTCTCTGATGCTTTCTGCGACGCCTTTTGGTCCTACAAGACCTTCCACAAGGTCGGCTAAATCCTTTGCAACCTTACATTCGGGTTTTAACGTAGGATCATGTCCCTTTTCTCTGGCTTTTTCACTTATGGTGTATAGTTGCTCAAGGTTGCTTTCCAAATTTTTTACGTATTGCCGATACGCATCGCTCATTTGGTTATTCAAGCCAATCCTCCCCCAAGCCCTTGTGTTTACAGTAGTTTATTTTGGTTTTCTGACACGAATAAATCAAAACTGTTGCTGTTTAGAGCTTCTATTCCGTGTGAACTCTACACAAAAACAGTGTGTGCCATTTTTCCTTTGGACGGCCAGTTGCCTTTTGATAGGCTTCTTTTGCAGTTTTGCCTCGTTTTTCAACACATTCTTTACAGCGTATATGTCTCACATCAGATGGCCCATCACAAACACCACAATTGAGTATCAGAACTTCGCCTAAACCTCTCAGCGTCACCCATGCATATTCGTGTTCATCATACAGCGGTTCAAAATCTGGCCAAACATCATAGACAGCTTCATTTCCCAAGATTTTCTTTAAGGCGCTAAAATAGTTTTCAAAGGCCGTCAAATAGTTTTTCACGCCCTGCGGCGCCTTATGCCCTCAATAATCTCGGAAACCTTATGTTTAACTTCGGTATTTTCAACAACGTTGCCAGTAACAATTATGTCTGCCCCAGCAGATGCTGCAGCCAATGCTTGTCCTCTGGATTTTATGCCGCCTCCCACGATCAAAGGAACGTTAATGTAATGTTTAACAGTGTGAATCATTTCTGAGGGAACTGGCCTTTTTGCACCGGATCCAGCTTCCAAATAAATGAAATGCATACCCAGATATTGCCCTGCTAAGGCGTGAGCAACAGCGATTTCGGGTTTATCATATGGAACTGGAACTGCTTTGCCCACGACACCTGCAGTGCCACCATCACCAATAATTATGTACCCTAGAGAAATTGGTTCTAAATGGTATCTTTTGACAAGCGGGGCTCCTAAAACCTGAGCTCCAATTAAGAAGTAAGGGTCAACGGAGTTTAGAAGAGACATGAACCATATAGCATCAGCGTAACGGCTTATGCCAGTCACGTTATTTGGAAAAAGAATTGTCGGAATTTTCACGCTACGCTTGACAGATTTAACAACATTATCCAAATGCTTTGTAGAAACGAACGTTGAACCACCAATCATTATTGCTGAGGTCCCGCTTGATCTTGCCTTACTAGCAACTCTAGAAGCTTGTGAAGATGTCACTTTTTCAGGATCTAGGAGAGTAATGTGAATAGCGCCTTCGCATTCAATTTTTTCAAGCAAATATTTCTCAACATGCCCTACCATAAGAATCAACCTAACTAAGCACCCTTAATCTCTGGCGCCGATGTTCTCCTAGAGGCTCCGTAAATTTTGTCTGTAAACATACAGTAAACATCAACCTCGCCTTGTGCAGGCTTAACTTGAAATTCCTCTTTTAGACCACAGTTGCCGCAGCCAACAACAGCACGTTTTTCATCACGAAGTATTTCAACCCTAACTGTTTCTTTTCCACACCTTGGACAAGGGAAGAATTTAGGCAATCGCTTCTTAGGAATGCGGACAACTTTCCTCCTTCTTCGTCCCATATCCAAGTCCTTCTACATCTTTTAGAAATCACACCGTTTCAATATTTATGTTTGTCCTTAAATACTTGCCTACAACCATAAACAATAAGGTGCGTGCCCAGTTGAAACTAGCCCCTTCCATTCTGAACTTGGATTGGTTAGAAGTGGAGACGAAGATAAAATGGTTCATTAAGGATTATGTGGAACACTCTGGAGCGAAGGGCATCGTTTTAGGATTGTCTGGCGGAATTGACAGCTGTACTGTGGCAGCGCTTTCTGCTCTAGCTATAGGCGGGGATAAGGTTTTGGGACTAATGCTGCCTGAAGAGGAAACGCAGAATGCCAAGGATATGGTGCATGCAGAACTCGTTGCCGAGAAGTTCGGATTCAAAAAAGAAACGATTAATATGACAACAACTTTGAAAACTTTCTATAATTCAATACCAATCTTTGAACCATCAGATAACATGTGCAAAGGCAACATAAAGGCACGAACACGAATGGTTTACATTTACTATTATGCTAATAAGCTCAATATGCTCGTTTGCGGAAGCTCAGACAAATCAGAAACGATGATGGGCTACTTTACAAAATGGGGAGATGTCGCAGCAGACATATCGCCGATAATGGACTTATACAAGACACAAGTTCGAAAACTTGCACACCACATAGGTGTTCCAAATGAGGTAATAGCAAAACCATCTTCGCCTGCCCTGTGGCCAGGTCAACTCGCAGAAAAAGAACTTGGCATAAAATATGAACAACTCGACCTCATTCTTTATGGACTTGAACATTTTATGAAGACGGAGGAAATAGCAGAACAGTTGAATGTAGAAAAGGAACTAGTGGATAAGCTAAAGCGCAGATGGCTTTCTGCAGAACACAAAAGGCGAATGTTATTAACAGCAAAGATTGAATATCGAACAATAGGGACGGATTTCAGGCTAATGCGTAACCCCTGTTAAACTGCTAAGAGAGGATAAAATATGAAAGAGAAGTTCAAAATAGCACTCGCGCAAATAAGCTGCAAGCAGGGGGAAAAAGCAGAAAACCTGAAGAAAATTGAGAAAATCGTGACCAAAGCCAAAAAGCAAGCTGCAGAGCTTATAATCTTCCCAGAACTTTCGTTAACGGGCTACGTAGTTAGAGATCAAATCTATGAACTGGCAGAGACAATACCAGGACCATCAACCAAAATTCTAGAGAACATAGCGAAAAAAACCAAAACCCATATCATTTTAGGCATGCCAGAGCTAAGCGGAAAAACACAAGCCACAATTTATAATGCCTCTGTTCTAGTAGGCCCAAAAGGACTCATTGGAAGATATCGAAAAATGTATCTTCCAACTCATAGCGTTTTCGAAGAAAAGAGATACTTCCGTCCAGGATACCAAACCGCAGTATTCGACACTGAACTTGGGAAAATAGGCTTAATAATATGCTATGACGTTTTCTTCCCCGAAGTAAGTCGACTAACACGCCTGAAAGGTGCACAATTAATAGTTTGCATCTCCGCTTCGCCTGCTGTTCGACGGATGTTTTTTGAAACATTAACCAGTGCAAGAGCAATTGAGAACGTGGCTTTCTTAGCTTTCGTGAACCTCGTAGGCATAGAGAATGGATTGCAGTTTTGGGGAGGAAGCAGACTCATTGGCCCTCAAGGGAAAATTCTTGTAAAAGCAAAATATGACGAAGAAGACTTAGTGATGGGCGAGGTCGATTATGCCGACATAAGACCTTTAGAAACATTTGTTCCTACACTGAGGGATTTGCGCCCAGAACTGTTCGACAAACTCAAGGAAAGTGCAGAAAAACTGTAAAGAAACCTATCTGAGCTTTTCCACAGCTTTTTCTATGCGATTCAGTGCTTCTTCCAACTGCTCATATGCCGTAGCATAGGAAATTCGGATATAGCCCTCACCATAACTGCCGAAAGCGGAACCTGGAACCGTTGAAACGCGTGATTCTTTTAAAAGAAATTCGGCAAAATCTTCTGATGACATACCGAAATTTTTTATGTTTGGAAAAACGTAGAATGCACCCCTTGGAAGCGCGCAACTAAAGCCTTCAATTTCATTGAGCCTCCTACAAATCAAACGGCGTCTCCTATCAAATTCTTGCACCATGCCCTTAACAAAATCTTGTGACCCTCGTAACGCGGCCAGTGCAACATATTGCGCCAAGATGTCGGTGCAAGCAACAGCGTACTGGTGCACAAGCCAAAGAGGCGAAATGAGCTCCTTTGGTCCATTAACATACCCAACCCGCAAACCAGTCATTGCATAGGTTTTGGAGAAGGAATTAACAACCAATGTACGTTTCCACATTCCAGGGAAAGTTGCAAGGCAATAGTGCTTAGCGTCATCATAAATTATCTTCTCATAAACCTCATCAGAAATCACAATCATGTCACGTTCAACAGCAATCTTCGCCAAAGCAGCAACCTCATCATAAGAAAGAACCGCACCAGTAGGGTTATTCGGATAATTGAGAATCATCACACGTGACTTGTCCGTGACAAGTGACATCACATCATCAATAGACAACTTAAACTCATTTTCTTCCAATAAGGGAATATGAACAGGAACCCCGCCAGCCAACAGAACCCCAGGCTCATAGCACACAAATCCTGGATCAGGAATTAGCACTTCATCACCTGGATTTAACAAGCCAAACAGCGCCAAGAAAATCGCCTCGGACCCCCCAACTGTTACTAATATCTCAGAGTTTGGATCGTAACTGAGACCATAATCATGGCAGGTCTTCTGTGCCAAGGCCTCTCGAAGTTCAGGAATACCATTTGTTGGAGCATAATGTGTCTTACCTTCCTTTGCTGCTTGCCAACCAGCATCCAAAGCGCGCTCCGGAGGGGTAAAATCGGGTTCGCCCACACTTAAGTTGATAGCGTCGGGTATTTCTTGGGCTAAAGAGAAAAAGCGGCGTATTCCAGAGGGTTTTATGCATTTTAAGCGTTCTGCGGGTTTAAAGCTTGAAACCAAACGATATGCCCCATCATGCATTGCGTCACTTAGCATAAAAATGTTTATGTTAAGAGATCAGCTAAGTTAACATGAAAACTCAGATAATCTTAAAAGACTGGCCAGTATACAAAACTGTATCCATTAGAGATGACCAGTGGAGAGGAAGTTTGAAACTAAAAGAGAACATCCAATTGTGGCTAATGGGCTCCATAAATGACCCGATTGCAAAAATACTCGCAAAAAATAGTCATTTGACGAAAACACAGCTCGAAACATTACTCATTGACATTTTATCTGAAAATGTCGCAGGCAAATCGTTAAAATACGATGAAAAAGCCAAATTACGGCTAACAAAGGCAAAAATAAGCCGCGGCGCCTTTAATAGGACTCTAAAACAAGCAAAAGAGAACGTTGTAAAGGCAATTTACACAGTGCTACTTTTAGGGTACTTAGGAGTCTTCGAAAGTACAACACTAGACCCCTATCTCGAAATAGCAAACAAATTACAAGAGTATGTAGAAGCATACAAAAAAATACCCGACAAAAGCGAAGAATTAAATGACCATCTAAAAGTCATAGAAATGATAAAAGAAGAGCTTGAATCAAGCCTAAAACAGCTTTCCAATCCATCAGAAAGCATTGTGTGACGTCACAAATCACACTAGAAAGCGACTGGTAACTTCGGAAGAAAGCGCGTGTGAGATAACAGAATAGAGAAAAACACTGAAAATCCAAAAATAGCCTAAAAATGAAGCGTTCACATAGGGCACGAATATGGGCGCTGAATAGAGTGCAGTTTTTTAGAACTGTGATTTGTGATGTCATGGGATTTCTAAAATATGTTAGATACCATAATCTTTAAATCCTTCACGATTAGACTGTGATTTGTGATGTAACGTGTTTGAATCACATGTGCTCACATGTAAATCACAGAGGGGTGTATGTGACTGACATTTTGCTGGTTCTTGTGGGTGTTTTGCTTGCCATGACTGTTGGTGCTGCGATTGAATACTATAAGCAAGTTTGTAAGGTTCGAAGGGAATATGAGAAGGCAAAGGAAGCAGTGGAAGATGTAGTTTTGAGTTTTAACAGGCAATTTAGGCGTGAGTCTGAGAAGCTTGAGTTTTTTGCATACAAGACTGAGGCAATTGCTTCGAAGAGCGATGGAGCTATGGGTAAAATAGGGGAAACTGAGAAAAGAGTGCAGCTTCTAGAAGCCAAAATAGGTGCTGCTGTAGAAGATAGAGGGATGATGTCAGCAAGGTTAGATGAAATCGATAATAAGATACGTGATACTGTTGCATCACAGGAAACATTAGCTACCAAAGTTTCGAGCATAGAAGAACAAGCCCGACAGTTTTCGATCGTTCCTGAGGCAAGAGTTGAGGCGGTGATTCCCATAAAAAGGGAAAAGGCTTTGGCGCCGTTGACTGAAACTGAAGTGTCTGTGCTGGAGATGTTGGCTTCGGAAGGCTCTAAGACAGCGCCTGAGATTAAGGAAAGAATCAAGCTCAGCCGGGAACATACAGCAAGGTTGATGAAGAAACTTTACGAAGAGGGTTATTTGGAAAGAGATACTGGCAAGATTCCGTTTAAGTATAGTGTTAAGAAAGAGATGGAAAAAATTTTGAGAAAAACAGAAAGCAAAGCAGCATAGTATATTATAAGGAAGCAGATTCTTGCTGGCTCAGCTGTTTGAGGCGCTTCTCCATCTCTGAAAGCTGCTGCGATTCTGAAAGCCCATAGTCGCCTTTTCCCCTTTTATCCAAATATTCTGGGTAATGTACGACTTTTACGGGTACAGCAAACCTAATTTTTGGTTCAGATATAAGCAGAGCCTCGCCAACATCGAGCATCTTTATTTCCGTGTCACTGTACTCAAGATAAGGCGTATTTTCGGTTAAGTATGCCCTGTCTTTTCGCAGCTCTGTCTTCATAATGACTTTTGTCCACAATTCAGCAAAAACATCAAAATTAATCCTCGAAGGCCTCGGTGTTACTGCATTCAGCCCGACTCTATATTTGCGATACGTTAGGGCGATGTCAGAAAAGATAGTTCTCGGCTTATTTGGGTCAAGGAATTCATGCGCCTCTTCAAGTGTTATGAGAAGCGTCGGCAGTTTCTGCCATTCTCCATAATTTTCTTCCCACATGCGCTTATAATGTTCAGCCACGGCGGAAGCCGATAGACAAACAATTCTGTTTTGATCTTCAGAACGAAGCCCAGAAATGTCGACCAGACAAGTTATCCCTTTGCATACATTTTGTATAATGCTATCAACAAAAGTGTAATTGGAGGCAGGAAAAAGGTCACGGGACAACGATGACAATTTTTGCATGAGAGCCTCAACAGCAGTCTTGTGTGCACGCACGCCGACATGCCCTTCCGTTCCATAGGTTTGTCGCGCTTTTTCTATCCATTCTTTACCCAACTGTTTGTAAAGAGTCCAAGCAAGCCGTTTCTGAGGAGCTTGCACATCTGAAAAAAGTGTGTCGAGTTTTGCTGGAGTTATCGTATATAAGCCCATCGCCATCTTTCCATCTCTTGCAGAATAATATTGAACCCTGCTGTGAAAAAATGGATGGTCTCTCAAGCCTTTTTGTGGCTTAATTTCCTTTCCTTCTAAGAGCTGCCCGGCAAAGTCAAAAATGAGAGCCACAGTTTTAGGGCTGTTGTCGATGATCTGGGCATTTAGGATTAACTCAGTGTTTGTTTTCCCCGAGCCAGTCATGCCAAACATGCCCATCATTCGCGGCATGGCTTCAATGTTTATGCCAACCGATCCCAACATCTGATCCCCTGTGCGGAGATGCCCGACTTCAAGCTCTCCTGATAGTTTGAGAACCGCGCAGTCTTCTTCGCTAGCATTGTAAACTTTGTCTCTGTAGTTTGGATTGAACGTCGGAGAATGCACCTTGTCAGATTTCTTCTCCAGAAAGAGGATAGCATCGATGCTTCTGTAGGCTGAGTAGGGACCGAAGGCTTCCTTGCCTTCTGCTTCTCGCAGTTGCTCAATTGTGTCAAGTGTAGAGCTACTCTCGGCGTTAACAACCCTGGCATAGAAACTCCTTTCACTCGAGTCTATTCGGACAATTTGTCCAAATGAAAGAGCGACCCCCTTATTAACAAAGAAGGAGATGGAGTCTCCCTTCGTTCCGCACACAAATCCTATAGACTCAGAATTGTTCACCCCACCACTCCCACTCAAATGCATGTTTAATCCCATGAAGCTCATCGGCAAAACTACAAGAGATCTCTTCCCTGTGCAGAACTTCTAGCAAACCAGCGTTGCGCAGTGCTTCCTCAACTTGGTCGTAGTAAGAAAGAAGCATGGCGTCAGAGGGTGCAGAAAACTCGTGGGCTAGCCAAAGAGATATAGGGTAGCCAATACACCTCGGATCCTCGGATACGCAGGTTAAAGGAGAAAGCAGTTCACTGATTTCTTGATTAGCTAAATACTCCATTATGTCACAGCGAAAGACACGGGGGCTCTCTCCACATAATTTTATGACCGAGATATCCCCGTAAAGGCTTTTGTCTTTGTCAGCTTTTCTCACAGGATGGTAAACCCAAAAATCGTAGGGTGACATTGCATATACAGCAGCTACAAAATCTCTTCCCTTTTCATCATGTAATGAGGGCGAATTTTTGCTGATAGCAAGAAGGGTTATTTCGTCTCTTTCACACTTTTCGTAAAGTGAAACTCGGAACTTCCTTTCCCCACCGAAATATCCGCCACCATCAAGTAAAAGGTACATACTACGACCATACGTATGGTCGTAGTAATTGCCGCTTTTACCTTGAAGAATATCTAATCCCATCTGACTTTCCAGTTCAATTCTTACATCTTTGAGAAAGTTGCTACGAGTAATTGCGTCTCCAACCACAGTGCATACTCTTTCCCTGTAGTTCCAACCAACATCACGCTCTTTAACTATGGCATATGCCGCCCGCATAAGGTAGATCCCCCAGTTGTTTGCCCTTTTGAGTGTTCTCGTCGAGCAGTCAACAGCAACAAAACTTCCAGAGAACCTAGCAAATTTCTTTAAAGGTTTAATCAAAAACGCATTCGGTTTGGCAGTAATCACTGGCTCTTCCTTCACTTCAACCGCACCTGTAACTCTCCCTTTATCTACGTAAATCTTAAGTTTCTTCTCCATTTCAGTGAAGTCTGCCTTAACATTTTCGTTCACTTGCATCACCCTTCACCCCCATCACCCGTAAAGTAAAAATCCTTTACTTGCAAAGTTGCTGCACTTTGCTTATTATCTTTTGTTATATTCGCTACCATTAAAGGAGTTTTATTTGAGTATGCTCTTAAACAAAATTTGGCAAGTAATCTGTTTATGGTATTTGCTGTTTAAGTGTGGCTTGCGAAAAACTTGGAGCCGCTTTATACTTCAAACGATTAGAAGCCCCTGTCTTAACAAGTATTCCCTTGCTCGCCATCCTAGAAAGATATGTCGCCACTGTGCTTAGGCCTATTGGTTCTTTAAGTTCCCGCTCATAAACCGATTGAACTTCCCTAGAAGAAAACCAAACAATCGGAAAATGCTTCTGAACGACCGTTCGCACCTTGTCAAATTTAGACAACTCATTGCCTACACCTGCAACATTGACTCCGGGGTTGCCCCCGCCACTTGGCATTCCACCTAGCAACTCCACCAAGTCCAAAAGGCGAAGAGCCTTTTCTCTAGTTATTTGCCCTTCAAAGGCCACAGTGTATTTATTTCCTTCTCCATCGAACAGTTCAACACGCATTTTTCTAGTCGGCATCTGCAGTATGCACCTGAGGCATGTTCACAATTTTACAGTTTACAAGTTATAGGTGTTATGGTGAAAACAAAGAAAGGAAAAAGCTGTAAAAGGAACAGAAAATCAGAAAGAACCAAAAACTCCAACGCTTTCGTTATTACAGACTTCACAGCTTCTTTAAACCAAAAAACAGAACAAGCCAAGCGACAAACATATATCTCCAGTAGAAGAGAAGGGGTGGCTTCTTCACACAAAAGAGACAAGAAAGAGTCAATAAAAGCAAGAGAAAACGCCAAAAAGCAACATTATAAAGTGAACTTCACAACATTTTTACAAAAAGTGAATAAAGTTAAGAAAAAACTTCTCGATTTACCCAATCCTTCAAGTTTTTCTAAAAAAGCTAAATTCAAAGGAAGGAAAAAAGGAGCAAAATAAGCCAGAGGAAATTGTGACGCAATATTAAAAGGAAGTGACACCCCTCTGTTTCCATTGGAAAATAAAACTAAAGCAGTATTAACTATTTCTTACTTTTTCTCTTAAAGTCTAAAATTTTAAAGAAGAATTATTATTAACCTTTTTCCATTCCTTACCTTTCAGAGTATATTTCTCTTCTAAAGAAATCTAAATTATCTTTTAAAGTTAAAACAGATTTCCACAGGAAACTTTGGGGTGTGCCATCCCGTTTACGTAGCTCTTTGCTATAGTATGCAGGCTTTTCTTTTAGGATTCTTGTGTGCGAGATTTACTTTTTTGTATGACAGAGCTTATTTTTTATGTCAAAAAGATGAGGCGTTACACTTTGGCTATAAAGAGGAATAAAATGAACGACAATAGCATACTTGACAATGTGTTCGAAAAATTCGTAAGTAACGCAAAGATCTATAGGGATAGAGAAGTTCTTCGGCATGATTATTTACCTGACAGACTGCCACATCGAGAAGAGCAGATTACACAGCTCGGGGAAACAGTAGCTCCCGTCTTAAAGGGTGCAAGAAACTCCAACATATTTATTTATGGAAAAACTGGGACAGGCAAGACAGCTGTAACAAAATATGTGCTGAGTCACCTCGAGGTTAAAGCAAAGGAGTTTAACGCGCCTGTTAAGTTTTGTTACGTGAACTGCCGCATAGCCGGGTCAGAATATCGTGTCTTTGCCAGTTTATGCCAAAGTATAGGCGCGCCTGTTCCTTTCACCGGCTTGTCCGTTGGGGAAGTTTTTGATAGATTTAGAAAAGGTTTGGATGCTTCTGGAATTATTCTTATCATAGTTTTGGATGAGATTGATGCGTTAATAAAACCAAACAGTGACACTCTCCTTTATGAATTAACGAGAATAAACGAGAACTTAGGTAAGAGCAAAGTATCTCTCGTTGGCATATCTAACGATCTTCGGCTGAAGGAATTTCTTGACCCGCGTGTTTTGAGTTCTCTTAGCGAGGAAGAGATTGTTTTTAGGCCTTATGACGCCAGCGAATTAGGGAACATTCTCCTTGAACGTGCAAAATCGGCGTTTTACGATGGTGCGCTGTCCTCTAGTGCTCTGAGTCTTTGCGCTGCTTTGGCTGCTGCAGAGCATGGTGATGCTAGGCGAGCTTTGGACTTGCTGCGTGTTGCAGGTGAAGTTGCTGAACGAAGCGGTGCAAGTGTTGTGGTTGAAGAACACGTCCGAGAAGCTGAAAAGCATATTGAACACAATCGCATCACTGAAGCGCTTAAAGATCTAACTCTACATTCAAAACTTGTAGTTTTAAGCGTCTATTACTTGAATAAAACGGGTGTTCACCGCGCTATCACCGGCGAGATTTACGAAGTTTACAGTGAACTATGTGGGGAACTGAGACTTATGCCTTTAACGCAACGGCGTTTAGGCACATTGGTGAATGAACTTGATTCCATGGGACTTTTGAATGCCAAGGTCATAAGCATGGGAAGATATGGACGCACAAAAAAGATTAGGTTGGAGGTAGCACGTACTCTTGTTAGAGATATTTTCGCAGACGACGATAGACTTGGATGCTTGAGTGACTATGAGCCGAAATGTCTTTCAAAACGTGCCAACAGTAGGAGTTGAGGACGGAAGTTTCCAAAAAGGTATAACACGAAAGACTGTTCTTGCGGCTGTTTTGCTCCGGGGAGTAACGATTGAAAGCGTAAAAATCACAGGAATAACTGTTGACGGTCTAGACGCAACAAGAAAGCTCGCTGAAATCTTAAGTGAATTGGAGTTTGCCGCTCTTTTGCTCGCTGGCGTATCCTTCGCTGGCTTCAACGTAATTGACCCCTCAATAATTCATGGAAAATTTGAGAAACCAGTCATAATCATATCACAGACAAAACCCGACAACAAAGCGGTGAAACAAGCCCTCCAACGACATTTTGAAGACTGGGAAATCCGCTGGGGAGTATTTGAGAAATTGGGCGCCATTCATAAAATTACTGTTTTAACTGGTGAACCACCAGTATATGTTGAAACTGTAGGCGTGGGCGTTAAATGGGCTGGTAACCTTATTCGAGCTTTGTCCGTTTGTAGCAGAGTTCCCGAACCGATTCGCATCGCACGATTAATTGCACGTGGACTCTCTCAACCAAAAGGAAGAACTGTAACTTCTAATGTTTGGAGGTTCACTACAGGAACTTTTCCAGGCGTTGGAACTAGCCCAAGCCTTCTCATATAATCTGTTTGTTCCTGCCATCCGCCTGAGTTTACAACTAAAACACCACGGTAATTAGTATATCCTAGCACGTGCACATGACCAGCGTGAAAAATGTCTGGAACATGTTCAATAACCAAAAAGTCTCGGTTTTCAGGCGACAACATCGTCTTTCCACCATATACCGGAGCCAAGTGGCGACTTTGCAACAGCAATTTCATTGCTTTTTCAGGGTGATCGTGATCCGCGTCCGGGATCGTTGAGATAACATCATCCAAACTACGACCATGATATAGCAGCACTTCTACGTTGTGAAGGCTTAGAAGGCACGGGTTTCCAAGAGAGTAGACTTTTCTTGATTCTTGAAGTGTTTGCAAGAAGGCATTTGATATTGCAGGTTGAGGTAGAGCTTTTCTGGGTGCGTCATGGTTTCCTGGGGTAATTATCACTTCTATATGATCAGGAATTTGTTCAATGTATTTGGCAGCAAGCCTGTATTGTTTATGAACATCTTTGACTGCTAATTCTTTTATCTGATTGGGATAAATTCCTACCCCGTCGACAATATCGCCCGCTATCAGAACGTATTTGACGTGACTTGCTATTTCCCTCATTTTTTCGTTTCCATATTTGCCGTTAAGCCATAAGGTGAAGCGGTTGAATGCTTCTCTTTGGAATTTTGTGCTTCCTACATGCATATCTGAGGTGAGCACTGCATAAACTGGTAAAGAAGCTTTGTGTTGAGGCTTTTGAGCTATGTCTGGTAGGGTTATTTCTTCAGCTATTAAGAGGTTGCTTCTTGCCTTTACAACACTTAAACAGATAACTTGATCAAGCAAGAGCAATCGCGCTTTTTTCATTAATTCTTGCGGAGCGTTTTGTGGCACGAGCACTGTGGCATTTGCATGCAGATCCTCAACAGTTAATATTATCCTCTGCTTTGATTCCCTTCTCTCCGTTATCATGCCGATTATTTTGAGTTTCATATTCGCTGGAGCTTTTAGGGCGTCAATTATTGACGCTGCAGTTTTAACGTCTATTCTTTGCCTTAGCAGTTTTTCTGTTCGCTTGAATCTGTCTCGAAAATATTCCAAATAATCTTCGATTGTTCCGCTAGAACTTAGCTTCGTGCTTGGATCTTCGATTATGTTGATGCTTGCTTCATTTTCTCTTGCATATGGACGAAATTCTTTTTTTCCTTCTGCTATTTGCGGTTCTGGCAATGTTTGAAGGGGCTCCTCGGATGGGTGAGTAAGAAATTCTTCAGTTGGTTCAGACTCCTTCATCAGTTGTTCCAAGAAGCTTCTGTCAATGAATAGGGGCTTTTCTTTTAGGCTTTCTATTTTTTGTATTGCCTTGCTGATGATTTCTGTGGGGTCTTCTGTTGCGGCTACAATGTTCAGGAATTCGAAGGCTTCCTTGTTAAGTTGGTACCCTGCCGCAATTGTTGTCTCTACAGCCTTTTGCAATTTTTCAGGTGCACTCATACTTGCAGTGTTCTCCAGTCTTGCTTTTTTGGGATGATTATGTAGCCCTCTTCTTCATCCCCTATTGCCTCTGTCTGTTTTTGCATATAGAGGTATGCTGTCAAGGCAGCAGTGATCGCGTCGATTTCATGTGGTGTCAAGGCGCGCGTAGTGAGTTCTCCTTCTAAACCTATATGCGTTAATAGCGTTTGAATTTTCCGCCAGTCTTTTGATGGCATGTTTAGGGCTTTACGCGTTGATGTTGGATGTACTTCTATTATTTTATATCCTTTTTCCGCTATCAACCTGTTTAATTTTGTGGCACGTACTGTTAGTTTTCTCATGGCAGGAAGGCTTGGCGGAAAAACGCGATACCCTTTTCTTATCATCTCTTTATCCGCGTTTCTGAGGATTCCCTTTTTTGGGAGATTGAACGGGGCGTCAATTGCTATGATTGCTGGTTTGTTGCGCGCTACGCCTTTCAGGATTTCGTCATCCGCATAGAATAGGCTGGTTTTCAGTGTTCTATTTTTCCATAAAGCCCATCCCGTGGGGTTTTCTGAGTTCCCAGCCAAGTCTATACCAATTATAACTTTGTTCTTCAATTCTAAGGCTCACTTTTATGTTTATACATTGGCTTTTTGTCTAGATGAGTTAATATTACAGTTCTGCAGATCAATTACTGGATGGTGATGTTGATGAGTGCAATGCGCAAGGTTCAACGCACCCCAGGCGGCACATTTTTTGTTTGTATGCCTAAATCTTGGGCGGAGCACTATGGGTTAAAGCGAGGATCCGTGGTCTCTCTCAGCGAAACTAGCGATGGCAGGCTTCTTATTGACCCCAAATTTGGGGCTGAACCTTCTCCTCGCACTATTATTTTAAAGCCTGGGCCTATTCTGAGCCGTGAAATCATAGGGAAGTATTTGCTTGGCTTTGACATTATTACCGTTGAGGTGAAGGAACGTATTAGTTTTGAGGTGCGAGAAAGTGTTAAGAAGACGGTTAGCCGTTTAATAGGTTTAGAAATTGTTGAGGAAGATTACTCAAGTATTACTTTGCAATGTTTGCTGGAACCTTCGGGATTCCCACCAGAAAAAATTCTTCGCCGAGGTTATGCTATAGCTGCTGGCATGCACCGCGACGTAGTTAATGCTTTGGTGGACGGGGACTTACATTTAGCCAAAAGTGTCATAGCCAGAGACGAAGAAGTCAACAGGCTTTACTTCCTTTTAGTTCGCATTTTGCGTACTATTATTCAGAACCCTAGTTTAAACGAGAAATTGGGTGTTCAACCAATTGAATGCTTGGATTATCGTTTAGCAGCGAGTCTGGTGGAGGCAATTGGTGATGAATGTGTACGAGTAGCGCTGAAAACGGTTGAATTAAAAGGTGCAAAACTGGCTGGAGACTTAAAGAAGTTGTTCGTTGACTTTCATACATCCTGCTTTGAGGCTCATGAAAACGCTTTGAAAGCCTTTTTTACGGGTGACATATCGTTAGCAGAAGATGTACGTGGCATGCGTGAAAAAATCGAAAAAACGTCTACCAATATTGAGAAGGTTGCTAGGGAGCAATCGCTTGATGTTGTGCCGCAAATTCTAGCGATAGCTTCGTTTTTAAGGCAGACTTATGAGCACAGTGTGGACATAGCAGACTTGGTGGTGCCTAAAAGACTATAGACCAATGACTTTTTAGTAAGGAATTTTATCTACTTTTTGCGGTGGTTTAGTTAGTGAAACATTATCACCTATTTTTAATTCACTGATGTACTGAACTTCGCCGTTTATGTCACAGTGAGATTCGATTGTGACGTTTTCGCCATAAACATTTTCTGCGTATGCTCCCCTTCCTAGATGAATTCGCTTTCCATAAATATTCTCGACGTGTGCATCTTTGCCGATATTGATTTGGTCTGCCTTTATTGATCCGCGAACTTCTCCTCTGTTGCCTATTTCAACAAAACGTGCGGTTGTACCTTCTACCGTGTTTATCGAGCCACCTACTTCCACGCGACCTTCTGCAGTAGCTTTTCTTGCACGTAGCACTCCGCCGACTTCAATGTTTTCTGCCGAAATATCACCGCCGATTTCCACTATTCCTCCTACGTCTAATGTTCCTAACAGCTTTAAAGATCCGCCGACTTCTAGTTTGCCACCAACATCTATCTCGCCACCTTCGCCTGAACCTGTTATTTCTACTCTACCGCCTGCATCGATGTCTTCAAAACTTAAGTCCCCTTCGACTTTAAATGAGCCTCCTACATCTATTTTACGACCTTTGTTTTTGTTGGAGAGTCGGACAGTTCCCCCAACATCTATACTTTCAAACTCTAACTGGTCACTTGCTTCAAAGCTTCCGCCAACATCTATTTCATAAATTCTGCCGCCTTTTACTTTAGCTGCTCCTCCTACTTCAAGTGTTTTGATATCGACTTTTGATTCGATTGAAAGGCTTCCGCCTACGTCAATTTCATCCACTTTCACTTCTCCTTTAGCTTTGAAGCTTCCTCCTACGTCTACGTTTTCGGCCTTCACTGTTCCATCTACGTTTAAGCTTCCGCCAACATCTATTTCTTCAGAAACAAGGTCCTTACTAACAAATAACGCCTCGTCTACATCAATGCGCTTCGCAGTCATCTTTCCGTAAACTTCTAGGTGGCCGTCTTCGACTTCAACTTTATTTTCTATTTCCAAATCTCCGCTGATTTTTACGTTACCCTCTGCTTCCAAGTTTTCAGCTGAAAGATTGCATTCTAAGATGTTGCTTCCTTCGCAGTAAACCGTACCCGAAACCTTCAACCTAGGCGGTGTACCAGTTCCTTTTATAGTTGAGTGTCCACCCACTAACAAGTCTCCGTTTACGATGTCTAATGTCACCGTACTTCTTGAGGGAACAGATATTTTTTGGCTCATTTTTTAACACCTGATATGGAATTATAACATGATAGTTAAAAAGGGGAACTCACGTTTAGTGACTGCTTTATGTTGCTAAATAGTCCGTGTATTTCTGAGCAGAAGATAGGTTGCTTTATTCTTTTCTTGTTCCGCTTTTATCTTATGAGCTTTTGCCGTTTCAGCTAGTATGTATGTGGAAATTTTATTCTCTGATTTTGAGTGGTTCATTTTTGTATAGACGTTTCTAATAATGCCGAATATTTTTGCTCCAAGAGCAGCATTCTCTTTTGTTTTTTGTTCCCAACCAAATTCGCTTTTTATGTGATTTGCCATTTTATTCACCTCGTTTTTTTAATTGAATAGAAGTAACCTTCTACAGCCCTTAAAAGGCGACGCACATGATGAGAACACGTTTTGTAGTTACAACTTGTTACTATTACCTATTCTTCTAAAGCGGCGAAGAATTTCCGCATACGCTTGAATGTTTCTAAATATTCCAATCCCCATTTTGTTGCTCTATACTTCTTCGAGTCGCTTACAACTATTTCTCGCACAAACCCGTGCGAAACAAGAAAATTTAGGATGTTCTTTGTTCGGTCAACAGGCATGTTTGCTCCATAAGAAATCCTAGTTAAAGAGCATAACCCCTTCTTAGCAATTATCTCTATCACGTCAGCGTAAATATCATATTTTGTTCTTCTCTGTTCGTTGGGCAAGGGACATTTTTCCTCGAATTTACACTATTATTAAATGCTGCATGCCTAATCTTAATTTTGGTGAGTAAGCATGCATCCAGCAGTCTCTGGTGGGAAACAATACCATATTGCATGCGGGAAAGGTGACTTAACGGAGTATCTGCTTGTACCTGGTGACCCGGACCGTGTTCCGAAAATTGCCAAATTTTGGGTTTCCACTAAAGAAGTAGCTTGTCACCGTGAATTCCGAAGCTTTAAAGGCAAATACAAAGGCGTGCCAATTTCAGCCTTGTCAAGTGGTATTGGTCCAGCTTGTATGGCTATTGTTGTTAATGAGGCTTCTCGTATAGGTGTGCACACGTTTATTCGTGTTGGCAGCACTGGTGCAATACAAAGGGACATTGACTGCGGAGACGTGATTATTTCTTCTGCCGCTGTACGACTTGACTACACGAGCAATTGTTACATTATGCCCGAGTATCCCGCTGTGGCTAACTATGAAGTTTTGTTAGCATTAATTGAAGCGGCTGAAAGCCTGGACATAAGCAACTATCATGTTGGCATAACAGCAACAACAGCAGATTTCTACGCGGGGCAAAGCCGCACAGCGAAGGCATCCGCGGCTCGAATGGAAGACTTGCTTCCAACTCTACAGAAGGCTGGCGTTCTAAACTTTGAGATGGAAACAGCAACACTATACACTTTAGCAAGTCTCAATGGGCTACGAGCAGGTTCCATATGTGCAGTTTATGCCAACAGATGCATGAACCAATTTAAAGAAGGAGCAGGCGAAGAAAACGCCATAAAAATCGCAAACGAAGCCGCAAAAATACTGTATGAATGGGACGCGATGAAACGCAAGGAAAAGAAAAGATGGTTTTTTCCGTCACTAGTGACTATTCGATGAAAACCCTTTTAGAAGCAAACAATATTGTTTTACTTGCCGGGGTGGCGGAGTGGTTAACGCGCTGGCCTCGAGATCAAGGACCTATATATAAGGGGGCTAGATACAATGAGACAAGTAAGCCAGTGGGCCTTCGGGCTCGCAGGGGTTCGAATCCCTTCCCCGG
>CAYZEP010000002.1:0-49463 GCA_964477645.1 uncultured Candidatus Bathyarchaeia archaeon
GCTGGCTCCCCAACGACCGACAAGTAGGCAGCTCAGGAAAAACAGTGAAACCCAAGCTTTACATAGCCCTAGGCATAAGCGGCGCCTTCCAGCATATTCTAGGAATGAAAAGCAGCGACCTCATCATAGCCGTAAACAAAGACCCCAAAGCCCCAATATTCAGCTTCGCAGACTACGCAGTAATCGAAGACTTATTCAAAATTGTTCCTTCACTGAGAAACAAAATTAATGAACTAAAAGCGCAGAAAGCATAATTCTAAACCTTATAGGAGAAAAAACAAAATGGAATTCAAACTAAACGAAGAACAACAAGAAATTAAGAAGGCAGTACGCGAATTTGCAGAAAAAGAACTCACACCAGAACTCGCCCTCGAATTTGACCAAAAAGAAGAATTCCCACTAAGCCTCTACAAAAAAGCCGCACAATTAGGCTTCACAAGCATGCGCATACCAACGCAATACGACGGACAAGGATATGGCGTTTTAGAAGACTGCATAGCTGTAGAAGAACTGTGCCGCGTCGACCCAGGACTCGGCGTCGCTATATCGCTTGGAAACCTAATGCTCCCAGACGTGCTATTAAAACACGGAAACGAAGAACAAAAAGCAAAATACATACCGCCACTAGCCAAAGGCGAAAAAATATCCGCAGCAGCATTCACAGAACCAGAACACGGAAGCGACATAACACGCATGGACTCAACAGCCACAAAAACAGGAAACGAATGGACCATAAACGGCGCAAAAGAATTCATAACAAACGGTTCAATAGCAGACTATTTCATACTCCTATGCCAATCAGACCCAAACGCCACACCCACGCACAGAGGACAAAGCCTATTCATAGCAGAAAAAGGCATGCCAGGCCTAGACGCAACAAAACTACACGGCAAAATGGGCATAAAACCATGCGTCACAGGCTCACTGTCAATGAGCGACCTAAAAGTCCCAGAAGCCAATCTCGTAGGAGAACTAAACAAAGGCTTCTACTACACGCTTGAACTCTTCGACGGAACACGCATAACAGTCGCAGCGCAAGCAGTTGGCATGGCACAAGGCGCCTTCGAAAAAGCACTTGCATATGCAAAGACACGCAAACAATTCGGACAACCAATAATCAACTTTCAAGGCATATCCTTTAAACTTGCTGAAATGGCGATAAAAATCGAGTCAGCACGACTAATGATGTACAAAGCAGCTTGGCTATATGACAAAGAAAAACCAAACGCAGTCGCAACATCAATGGCTAAAGCTTACGCAAGCCGCGTTGCCATGGAAGTAACAGATGAGGCAATACAAATCTTCGGAGGATACGGTTATCTAGCCGATTATCATGTTGAACGCTTCCACCGATGCGCAAAAATAACAGAAATCTACGAGGGAACAAGCGAAATCCAAAAACTAACCATAGTTAACTATCTTCAGAAACAAGCCTAACAAACTCATTCTTTTTTCTCTTCTATCCCATGCTCGTTGATTATCTTTCTCCTTTGAGCCAGCCTTTGACGCCGAGTTCCTTAACTGTTATGTTTATTGGTTCCGGTTCATGCGACTTGTATTTGCCGTTTTCGTCCAAGTATAGTATCCTCGGTTTTATGTGAAATACGCCTTGCACCTTTGGTTTGAGAACAAGTCTCACCTCTTCCGTCTTCAGGGGGTCAAGCCGTTTTCCCTTGAAGTTAAGATAGCTATCTTCAATACGGTAAATTTCTGGTTTTTCTGCCAAGTCGAAACCGTGGGGGATGAGTTCTGTGATTTTAGTCAGAAGAGCTGGACCTTTTCCAGCGTTGACAAGCTCTATCTCCAAATCGAAGTTTTCGCCCACCTTCAGTTCCCTTTGGCGGATTATGATGTTCGCCTGTATGTCTGCATTTTCAAATCTTTCGAGACCTACAGCGTTTTCTTGGTTGGGGGTGGGAGTTGCGAAGGCTTTTGTTGTAGAAACGATTGATGGAGTATGCAGAATCTCACTGAGTGACAGAGCCAATTCTCGCTCTTCTTTCACCTTCTCGAAAAGTCTCAGAACCTGTTCCCTCTTCTCCGGGTGCTCTGCCTTCATGAAGCAGCCAGCTGAGGTTTGCAGGACCTTTTCAGCCATAATAAAAAGCTTGGCTTTTTTCTCAGGGTTAGTTTCTCTTTTGGCGTTGTCGATGTGTAAGTAGGCGTCTAGGAGCAGTTCTGTTGCTTTGGCGTATTCGGAGGCGCTTTGGAAGCCTGCTTTTACATGGTATTTGGCGGCACTCTCCAAGTGCTGAATTGCAGTCGAGTGAAGTGTTGCATCTCCTGTATCGGCAAAATTCATTCCGGCCTCAAGCGCTCTGCAGAAACGGCTATGACCCAATGCCAGTGTCTTTGCTTTCTCATTTGGACTGAGTTCTTTAGCTTTCTCGAAGAGCAGCGATGCTTCTATGTACAGGTTTGGTGATTCTTCGGCTTCTGCGCGTGTCATTTTTGCCCAAGCCAGAGAAAGAGTTGTGATGAGGTCGAATTCCCTCCGATCTCGTTCAGACTCCACTGCTTGCGCTATTTTCTTAATAGCTTCAGCTGCAGAATTGTACTTTTCTGAGCTTGAATAATGGTCACCTTTCTTGTCGAGGATTTTTGCCTCCTCAACAACAATTCTTGCTATGCAGTACTGATGCCTAAGGCCTGTTGCTTTAAGCATGCCCTTTGCCATCTCTTTTTCTTCAGAGTCCTCAATTTTGCCGAGTTCGTTTTGAATTGATTTGTTGGTCTCTTCAAAAAGCTTAGCGGCGCGTTCGAAGGCTTGGACAGCTTCTTCGCCATTTTCTTTTCTGCTCAACTCTTCTGCGTGTTCCAATTGCGCCCAAGCGGCATAGTTCGGAGCTAGGTAGTTCCATTTTTTTAGTGATTTGTGGATGTTGGCAGCCTTGTCGAAGTGTTCTTCTGCGAGACCATATTCTTGTTTTTCGTGATGGTGTCTTGCTTTTTCGATTTCGCTCCATGATTGCATGTAAAGTGAATGGTCAATGTAGAAGTCTTTGAGCTGGATTATTTTCTCTGAAGCGGATCTGTAGTTGTGAGCGGCGAGGTCGAAATTTTGAGAGGCGTTCAAGTGCTCGCCTAATGTATCATAGACTTGTGCCATTTTCCAGTAGGTTTCAGCTACACGACTCACTAGATTGAGCTTCTGATAGGATTCGGTGGCGTCTTCATAGGTCTTTGCAGCTTTCTTTAAAAGCTCCTTGTTGCTGGTCAGCTTGTAAAGGCGAATAAGTAGGCTACCGTATATATACTGCTGGGTTCCTAGGATAGCAAACAGAGATGTGGCTGAACCTTTTCTTTCCATAAATGTCAGTTCTTTGATGAGAAGTTCTATTGCATTTTCTCTGTTAGTAACAGCCTCTTGAAGCAGAGTCTTCTGGGTTTCTGGTTCTTTGGCCAAGTTAGCAAGTTCAGATTTTATGTTACTTAGCGAATTACGCATAATGCCGCGATTCCAGTAGAGGAAAGGCTCAAGCTGCTCAGTGAGTTTGATACTTCCATTGGAATAAAAAAGAGCTTCTTCCAGAATTCTCTTTTTCTCATCAAAATTCGTTTCAAGCTTGGCTTGTTGTAAACGAAGATCAGCCCGACCAGAATGCAAATACATCATAATCTCTGGATAGCCCGATTCCTCTCCTCGTTTCACTACACTTGGGATAGCCTGTAAAGCTTTTTCAAGCAGATCACGTCTTTTCTTCAGATCAGTCTCTAAGTCCGATAACCAGAACCAGTATTCAACGTCGATCCCTCCGAGCCAAGCCAAGTCACCTCGTGGGCTTACAAAAGATATTATTGAGAACTGGCGCTTGGCCTCTTCAGCATATTGTGCCGCCCTCTCAATGAGACAAGTCCTTTCATCTGGATCATCAGTCGCATGAAGCTTCCAAGCAGTATGGTATGTCAGCCAATCCAATGCATAACCTAGGATGATCTTGTCTTTCATCTTCTTGCCATACTCCAGTGCTTTTTCATAGTTCGAAAATGCCTCGTCAGTGCCTTCCAAACCAAAAAAGGGTTGACCTCCAAACACTGGATATATAAACTCGGTCATTGCCGCCTCCTCCGAAAGCTCTTTGGCTTTCGCCCAGTAGTCGAGACCCTTTTCACGGTATTTCTCCCTTTCATCCACATCTTGAAAATAGTATCCAAATACCCCTAAGCAGACAACAGTTTTCGTATAGACTTTTGCAAGCTCGAAAGGGTCACTACAGTCAGAAAGGAACTTGATTGCCCTCTCGCCGCATTCCACTGCTTCCCGCATTACCTTCTCACGAGACTCAAAATCAGGTTCAAAAGTGAATATAGAAATGGCGCTGCTCGAAAGTTGGCTGTATGTTTTGCCGTATTCGCACGGTTCTCCTGACTTCTCAAAAGCTTTCAAACTCTCCTTTGCTAGTCTCCAACACTCATCAAGCAACCTTTTCTTCTCGGGCACATCCGAAGAAAGCCAATAATCGACGTAAGCAATCATAGCATCGCAGCGCAACATTCTCGCCATTCTTGCTGATTCACTTAGGTGCTCATAGAACTCGTTAGCCCTTTCATAGTTGGCAACACCCTGACACATTCTGTTCTTAAACTCTTCTTGGCTTTCAGCCTGCATAGCTGCTCGATAAAAAGCGTAGCCTAACCGCTCGTGAATCTCACCCAACTTCAAAAAATCCTGTTTCGGTACCAAAACCAATGCCTTTTTGTAAGACTCGGCCGCGCCTAACCAGTCATATTCTTTTTCCTGTTGCCCTATCTGACTAAGAATTGACTCTGCATTCAACGGTTCTGACATGTCAATAAACCACTAGAGAGTTATCAAACAACTCTCTGAAAAGCGTTTTCATAACAAGCATTCGCATTCAAAAGCAAACTTAACAGCCTTTAACCTTTTCTTTCTATTTCTTGAACTCTAGTAAGGCGGCGGAGGCGGAAAACCCCCATCCGTAACCAAGCATCAAAATGATGTCGTCTTTTGAGAATTTACTCTCAGAAACTATCTTTTTGAGGATGAATGGCAGGCTTGCTCCGGCTAGGTTGCCGTATTCTCTGAGTACCTCATGCGACTCCCTAATCTTTCCGTGCTGAATTCCGTAGTGCTCAGCCATGAGGGTAAGTATTTTTTCGCTGCCAGTGTGAACCGCCCACTTCTTTGCAGATTCTATAATGTTTTCAGCGTTTTTTCCAAGCAGCTTTTTAAGGGCCACATCTGTGTATTCAACGCCCAATTTTGGAATTTCTTTATCCAGATGCGAGTAGAAACCGAACTTAAAGCCTTCGTTTAAAGCTGCAAGTCTAGCATAACCAGCCAAATAATCCTTCTTTCTAAGATTTGTAACCTCCACAATTTTGTTAACGGATAATCTATTCCCCTTTCTTGTTACAATAGCGCTGGCCACACCATCTCCGAAAAGGAAAAACTCCATGGTTGCAATCCATTTTCGCAGTTCCATTTGCCTCTTAGCTTTGTTTTTTATCTGGTTAATTTGGCTGATTCCCATGATATCTCTTATTCCTCGCACTTGATTGTAGAACCAATATGAGTTCACTCCAGAAACGCAAAGCAAGACAAAATCTTCAGGATGCGCAGCAAGGTAGTTTTCAGCAAGTTCCAAAGCTTTTGTAAAGGCTGCGCATGCCATTCCTTGAACGTTGACGTACTTAATGTAGGGGCTAAACCCAAGTTTTCGGATTATAAGCTGGCTGAGACCGGGACACAAAAACGGGTTCACATCGTAAGCCACAATGAAATAGCCTATGTTCCCAATGGATAGGCTGGCATCTTCGATGGCGTTTTCGCAAGCTTCTAGGCAAAGGTCAACGAGACTAGCTTCACTCATAATGGTTTCACTTATTAAAGGTGAGTGAGCATGGCTGATAAGATGCCTTTTTGAAACTCCTAGGCTGAGTATGTTCTGTTTAACGCCTTCGGGAATTTGGCATGGAAAAATTTCCATCAGCTCTTCTGTTGAATACTCTTTTTTAGGCACAGCAGTTGATAATTGTAATATCTGCATGTCAGTAAGAGTGATGAAAGAAATTATAAAAAGATTCTCAACACAAACATGTAACGTTAAAGTGCATGAAGGACGCCCTTGGAAATGTGCTCTCCGTTAACTTTAATAGTGGTTTATCGTTTACCTAACAATAATTTTTAATAAGCATCAGAAACATCCTCTTGCGCATACAAAAAGGGAAAGAAAGATGGCAAAAACCTCAGGCGTAAAGATTGTGCTAACGGCGTCAGCTACTGAAATGAGCGATTTCTTCAACAGTCCCTTTATCGCGTTCGCTACTGGATTCGCTAAAGGTCCTTTGCCGCTGTGGCTTGTTAGGAGACTGTATTTACCAGTACCATGTAATATTGATGGAAGGGCAAAGTTCGCACCTTACGGTTTAAGAAAGGTGGAAGCTGTTCTCTTAGAGAACGGTTTCGACGAGTCTGAAGTGGCAGTGGTTCACCCATTCGACCTTGATGCCTTCGTAGGTTCTAACACGAAGGTTGTGGGCATATCCTCCATGGACCCGACGGGAATGGGCTACGTCAGCAAAACGTATTCTTCGATTCTCGGCGGAGGCGAACCCATGAACGCCATCGAGTTCAAAGCGATGATCAAACATCGAAGTATTCGGGAGTATAAGCCTAAGGTTATTGTTGGCGGTTTTGGTGCATGGCAGCTTGAGCGTAAGAAAGTGGCGGAAAATTATGGCGTAGACTGTGTAGTCATCGGAGAGGGAGAAGAGGTTGTGGCAGAGTTGTTTAAGAAGGCGGTTAACGGAGAGCCCCTTCCACATGTGATTCGCGCTAATAAAAGTTCAGAACATACTGCAATGATTAGACACGCAGCCATTCACGGATGTGTAGAGATCTCTCGGGGTTGCGGTCGAAACTGCCAGTTCTGTACGCCTACCATGCAGAGAAAACGTGATGTCCCCCTAGAAAAGATAATGAAAGAAGTGGAAGTAACAACTCGAGAAGGCAGCTCAAACATTACCCTTGTTACAGAAGACCTCTTCCTCTACGGCGCAAGAAACAAGCAGTTCATTCCAGACAAGGAGGCAGTTCTGAAACTAGTAAAAAGCGTAGCGGCGCATCCTAGAGTTAAAGCAATACAACCCGCACACATATCTCTAGCACCAGCCGTTTGTAATCCAGACATGATCAAGGAAGTCGCGGAAATCTTGATAGAACATAACTGGTACAATCACCGTGGAAAGCCTATCGTGACTTCTGAAACGGGCATCGAAACAGGAAGCGTTAGGCTCATACGAAAGTACATGGCTGGAAAAATGCTTCCCTTTAAGCCTGAGCAGTGGAAAGAGATTGTCAGCCAATCTTTCGGAATATTGAACGACAACGATTGGTACCCGCTTGCAACGCTGATAGTTGGTCTTCCAGAAGAAAAAGAAGAAGACGTTATCGAAACACTTGAACTGATTGACGATTTGAAAGATTACAACGCTTTCTATGTTCCCTTGCTCTTCGTCCCATTGGAAAACTGTTTACTCGGGAACAAACGTGGAGCAGAAATCGATTCCCTCACAAAAGCACGCTGGGAGTTCATAATTCGCTGCTGGAAATACAACATAAGAATTTGGCGAGACACCTTCTTAGAAGACAGAATACACAATCCGCTGCTTTTCAAGCTTGCCAAGCAAGTAGTGCTTCCGTTTGCGGCAAAAGTGGCTGGAATCTATTACGGATTTAAGTACGATCGACAAATGGAAGACGCCATCTGGAGAATGGTAAACACATAGCACTTATTGCCATCGAACTCTACACTGTTAAGCAAGGTCTGTTATGCCTGTTCATTGATTTTTTTTCCTGTTTTCTTTGTCCATTCGCTGATTGGCATGGCAAATTGTTTTTCTACGTTTGGTCTGTGTATGCTGTTGTAAGTGCAGAATGATCTTATCTTCATGTCTGGCGTCACATAATGAATCGCACATTTCTGAACACGATCCAAATCAAAATTCCACACATCTTGGAAATGCATTATTCCAATCATAACGATTCTCCGCATAAGCTTTCCCAAAGCCTCATAGCTTCCCTTAGTCACCACATCTTTGATTAACCCTCTTACAAAAGAGGACTTTGCCATCGGTAATAGCTTCAGCATCTTGACTTTAGCCATCGTCTTTTTGCCCTTAGCGCCAGAATAGTATATGTCCCAGAACACTTCTGCAAACTTGTCAACATCCACATAATGCATAATTGGCTTATAGGAGCCGTCCTTATCAACAACCAAGAATGTTGCCGCTCCACACATGGGATGCATAGTAAACTCTGGATAAGTCCTATTCTTGATAACGCCCATTCCCTTAGTAACTGGAACAGGCCAGTTAACTGGTCTCCAATCCCATTTTGTCACGGCGCCGTTGGTTTGCTTCTCTATCTCGTTAATTGTGTCAGGTATTGTGATGCGCATTTTTCGCATTTCTTCCTTTCTTGCTCTTCCAGCCATTGAGACAGGTTGAATGTTGATGCATCTAACAACATCATGATTCTTCACAGCATAATTGACTATGTCTCCTAAATCCTTGTCATTCACACCTTTTGCTAGGGTAACTACCAAAACTACAGAGTCTAAGCCTATTGTTCTCGCGTTTTCTATAACCTTCTGTTTTATTGGAATAAGGTCTGCTCTTGCTCTGGTTTTCTTGTAGATTTCCTCTCTTAAACCGTCAAACTGTAAGTAAAGTGTGCTCAACCCAGAATCCAATAATTTCTTGAAGTATTCAATGTCTTCGGCAATGCGGATGCCATTAGTGTTGACTTCCACGTGGCTTATTCCAGCTTTCTGAGCCTCTTTAATCAAGTCTGGCAAATCATTTCTTATTGTTGGTTCCCCACCGCTGAACTGCAAGGCATTGCAAGCCCATGGACTGTTAGCCCTCAAAAGCTTCATCATATCCACAATTTGCTCATACGAGGGCTCATAAACATAGTTGGCTGCTCCAGCATAAGCGAAGCAAACTGGACATGCCATGTTGCATCTGTTCGTAACGTCTATTATGCCTAAAATCGTCGGAGTTTTGTGTTGAGGGCAGATTCCACAGTCGAAGGGGCATCCTAAAACTGTTTTGGTGTGTGGATTCTCTAGACCGCTCCCCACATATCGGGCATTATACCAATTATCATAAAACCACTTGAAAAGTTCTGCATCACCCCAATAGATATCATCAAACTTCCCATGCGCGGGACAAGTCTTCTCTAAATAGATTACGCCGTTTTCCTCATAAATCCTCATAGGAATTTTTTTGAGACACTCTGGACATATACTTGTCGAGTATGCTTCAAACTTGCCAGATTCCTGCTTTTGCTTCAACATTTAATCATCTTCTTAAGATTCAAATATTAGGTAAACAGGGAAGCTATTAATATTTCTAATTATCAGGCCAGCGTTTGATTAAGAACTTAAGGCATCTCTGTTATTTGTGGAGAATTTTTTCTTGGCTCCGCCAACCTAAGATAGAATGGTAAACCCATTGCAAAAATCAGAGCTGCTACAGCGCATGATATGAAAGCATCTGGCTTAGTGGAATTCCACACGTAACTCCCAGCGGTCGGACCGACAGATAATCCTATACCGTTAAGCGTTCGAGTTATCCCCGAAGCACTTGCCCGCTTACGCCGTGGAATAATGTCCATTAACCATGCTGATATTGCTGGTGAACTTATGTTTCCAACAGCACTTATAGCGCCAATTATTAAGCCAAACTCCACAAGCGATCGACTGAAAGCTAAGGCAAAAACCAAAGGAACATCTAAGAAACCAAAAAGAACCAGCGGTTTTCTTCCAAACTTGTCTGTAAGCTTTCCGCCGGGAATCTGAACAAGTCCTGTTACAAGACTAGAAGCGATTGATATAACCAGCCCGTACTCTGTTGGATCAGCATTTAATCTAAACATAAGAAAACCGTTCAGCAATGGACCAACGAAACCGTTTAGCAGACCATTCAGCAGATTTGTTATGCTGAAGATGAGAATCACGTTTTTAAAAGGCATAGCCTGATTTGAATTTGACTCCTCAACTGAACCGCTTTCTTTTTCAGCCACACATCTTTTTTCAACATGTTTTCTCTTCATCAAGAAGGAAAATAACATGCCAAAAACACCAATGAAAACCGCGATGATGAACGGAGTTCTTATGTTCACAAACTGCGCCAACGCTCCGCCCAATAAAGGCGCTGGAATTTGCGCCGTGACCCATGAAAGGTTAAAAGTGCCATACGCCATGCCTCTTGAACTTTGTACACTATAATCAGCGACTAATGCGGAGATCGCGGGTCCAGAAAATCCCACAGCAAACATCTCTACAAAACCTGCAAGAAACAAGAAATACATGTTTGAAGCAACCGCGAACAATCCGAAACCAATTACCAATATTATGAAGGAGATAATCACTATCCTTCTTCTCCCTAAAACATCAGCCGTAAAACCGCCAAGAAAATATCCCAAAGTGACTGCCATATAGCCCAGAGAAAGAACAATGCCATATGCCTCTGTAGTTGCACTTTGAACATCTTGACCTGTGACAAATTCCCTTATCAAATATGGAGTAGGCGTAGAAATCACAGATGCTGCAAAAGTCAGCAGAAAGTTCACCACCCACAAAACAAAGAAAACTCGAGATTTATAGCCAAAAGCAGCCTTTTCCAAAGTCAAACTCAGTCTCCTTCAACGCAACCCTCTAACATAGAGCTAAATAAAAAGACTTTAAAAGCAAAACTCACCCTTCGCACTCACAAGTTGTTACTAGCGAAATCAGGTCAAAACGTATATGAAGCGTAGCCCGCAGTAAACTTAAGAGATGGCCGCAGTGCGCGTTAAGATTAGGATCACAGGCATAGTTCAGGGAGTAGGATTCCGCCCTTTCATCTACCGGACAGCAGTGAAAAATGGGTTAAACGGCTATGTCAGGAATAGAGGTGACGCGGGAATAGAAATACTCCTTGAAGGCAGAGAAAAAAGCATCCAAAACTTCCTAGATTATTTGAAAGAGAAAAAGCCTCCTCTGGCACAAATACATGAAATCATCACAGCAAAGCTTGCAGGCAAAGAGGAACATGAGAAATTCACAATCTATAAAAGCTCGGATGAAGCAGAGCTTTCAGGTTCCGTTATTCCACCTGACATAGCCATATGCGACGACTGCTTCAGAGAGCTTAGAGACCCAGAAGACCCAAGATACGAATACTTTTTTATAACTTGCACAAACTGCGGTCCAAGATTCACAATAATTGAGAAGCTTCCATACGACCGCGAAAACACTACTATGCGAGATTTTCCAATGTGCGGCTTCTGTCAAAGCGAATATGTAGACCCTTTGAACAGGCGATTTCACGCTCAGACAGTGGCTTGTCCAAAATGTGGTCCAAAAGTGTATTTAACAACACAGAAAGGCGAATTAATCGAGCACAAAGACCCTATTCGAGAAGCTGGCAAACTTCTTTCAGAAGGCTTTATCCTAGCCACCAAAGGATACGGCGGATTCCATGTTGCAACGTCAACAACAAAAAACGAGCCATTGGTTAGACTTAGAGAAGTCAAGCATAGAAGCCAAAAACCCTTCGCGATTATGGCTCGAAACTTGGAAAACATAAAAACCTTTGCAGAAGTAAGCCAAAGCGAGGCTGAGTTTCTAACTTCCTACACGCGCCCAATAGTTTTGCTAAACAAGAGCGCCGCTTACTATCTTTCAGATTTGATTGCTCCAGGCTTGCATAATGTTGGTGTTATGCTGCCTTACACGGGTTTGCATTACATGCTTTTTGACGAAGTTGATGAGCCAGCCTTTGTGATGACGAGCGCTAATCCGCCAAATCAGCCGATAGTAAAAGATAATGAAGAAGCCTTGAAAACGCTGGGCGAAACTGTTGACTACTTCCTCTTTCATAATCGGCAATTAGCTCACAGATGCGACGATTCGGTAGCCCGCATGCACAACAAAAACCTAGTTTTCATAAGACGTTCACGAGGCTATGCCCCAGCACCGATAATACTAAAGGAAAAGGCAAAGCGTTGCGTAATGGGTTTAGGCGGGGAACTAAACAACACTTCATGCGTCTTACTTCGAAATAAAGCATTCATTTCCCAGCACATAGGCGACGTGGAAAACGTTGAAACAAGAGATTTTCTGGAAAACGCAACAAAACACCTAATTTGCCTAACAAACAGCAAAGTGGAAGCCATCGCATGCGATTTACATCCAAAATTCACAACAACAAAACTTGCACATGGCTTAGCAGAAGAAAACGGTTGGCAACTAATCCAAGTGCAACACCACTATGCGCATATTGCAGCGCTAATGGTTGAGCACGACGTGAAAGAAATGGTTGGCATATGCTGTGATGGATACGGTTATGGCGTTGACGGCGAAGCATGGGGCGGCGAAATTTTACTCTGCACCCGAGGAGCCTCTGGTTTCAAAAGAGTAGCACATCTGGAAAAACAGCCATTAATAGGTGGGGATTTGGCTACTCGCTATCCGTTGAGAATGGCTGCGGGAATACTCTTTAAGAAAGTAAATGTGGAGAAGTGGCTTTTACAAAACAGGCAACATTTTCCACATGGCGAAAACGAAATTCAAGTAATCCTTCAACAGCTTGAAAAAAACCATGGAATAGTTGAAACAACAAGTTGTGGAAGAGTTTTGGATGCGGTTGCAGCCATTCTAGGTATATGTTTTGAACGTACGTACGAAGGTGAGCCAGCAATGAAACTCGAGTCAGCTGCAATAAAAGGCAAAGATGTGCTGAAACTGAAGCCTATAACAAAAAGCAACACGTTAGATACAACGCAAATGCTCCTAGAAATATTTGAAAAAAGAGAAAAACATTCAATGGCAGACTTGGCTTACTTTGCCCACAGGTATCTAGCCAGAGGCTTAGCCACATTAGCCATAGAAAAAGCATTAGAAAACAAAATTGAAACCGTTGGTTTTTCAGGCGGAGCTGCATGCAACCAAATATTAGCTTCGGTTATGCGGAGAACCGTGAAAGCTGCGGGTCTAAGGTTTATTGTTCATGAGGCTGTTCCGCCTGGTGATGGTGGATTGTCCTTTGGTCAAGCTGTCGTAGGTGGTTTTTTCTGGGTTTGAACCATAATTGATTTATTGCCGTGTATTTTCGATTAATATCGATAAGAATGTGTTTGGCGATTCCAGCGAAGGTCGTAAATGTCAAAGAAGATAAAGCACAAGTGGATTTCGGTGAAGGTGTTTTAAGAGAAGTCAATGTGACACTGGTGAATGCCAAAGTAGGCGATTATGTTTTGGTTCACGCAGGATACGCCATTCAGGTTCTAAGCGAAAAAGAGGCACAAGAAACGTTACAGTTATGGAATGAAATTCTCCAAGTTGAAGCTGACCAGAAATGACTGAAAAATTAAGGTTTAGAGACCCAGACTTGGCGAAACGTGTAGCAGAAAAAATTCGCCAACTCGCACCGAAGAAAGAAACAGTCAAAATCTGCCATGTCTGCGGCACACACGAATGGACTATCACACATTTCGGCATACGCAGCCTCTTACCCAAAAACGTGGAAGTTATTGCTGGACCTGGTTGCCCAGTCTGTATAGTACCGGCCTCTGAAATTGACGAAGCTGTGCAATTAGCATTGAAAGGTGTGGTTGTTGCTTGTTTTGGTGACGTTTTGCGGGTTTCAGGCTCGAAGATGTCGCTTTTAGACGCTAAAGCTGAAGGAGCTGATGTTCGCGTTGTCTACAGCGTTGCTGATGCAGTTAAAATGGCTAAAAAAGATTCAGATAAAGAATTTGCTTTTTTCGCTATTGGTTTTGAAACAACAGCTCCATCAACAGCCGTCGAAATAATGAATAAACCGCCAGAAAACCTCAGCTTCCTAATTTCGCATCGTTTAATTCCGCCAGCCATGAAACTACTTGTCGAAATGAAAGACCTCAGCCTAAACGGATTTATCGCACCAGGCCACGTCAGCACAATCATAGGACTTAAACCATACGAAATTTTTCCAAAATCTTATAGAATACCAACCGTTGTGGCGGGCTTCGAACCCCTAGACGTCTTGTTTGGAGTTTACATGATTCTAAAGCAGTTAAGGGAAGGTAAACCCCGCTTAGAAAATGAATATACACGCGCTGTGCACTGCGAAGGTAACAAGAAAGCGCAGGATCTCATGCGAAAGGTGTTTGATGGCGTGGATGGTGGATGGCGTGGAATCGGCACCATCGCATATTCCAAACTTAGGCTTCGCAATGAATATTCAGCTCATGACGCCCACCTAAAGTATAGCGTGAAGGTTGAACATGGTGTTGATTTACAGCCTGGATGCAGATGCCACTTGGTTATAGTTGGCAAGATTAAGCCAACAGAATGTCCATTATTCATGAAAGCCTGCACTCCACAAAAGCCCGTAGGTGCTTGCATGGTAAGCATAGAGGGAACATGCAGAATATGGGCAAAGACAATGAATAAGATTGTTAAATAGCTTTTAGGTGCAATTACAAAAGGTTATCCAACAGCGGCTCGGTTTTGGTATATGCCTGGCTTTTTCAGAAGTAACAAAAGGATACATCCAACACCTACGATACCATTTATGCTGGAAAACAGAACGATGAAAGTTTCGAGTGAAGAACTCACAGTCAAACTTAGCAAAGGCACGACGACAAAATGGTAAATGTAAGGAAATAAAAGTGTAATTGGTAAGATCAGTGCATACGGAAACTCAAAAAGGTATGAAGGCAATGATATAAACTCAACTGTACTCCTATATTCCTGTACTGTCGCACTGTTGATGTTTTGGAAATCCCAGCTTTGAACCACATCATATTCCTCTACCTTTTCTCTTTTCACCAAAATGAAACGTGAAGCTTCCCCTTCTTGGTACTTAACCAGCGTGTAATTGTCTAATTTTGACAACAGATCCGGAAGACTGTCAGCTATGAGATCAATGACTTTAGAATGGAGTGCTTCTTCAGCGTGGAGGTTAAGATTCTCCGTGACAAAAAGCTCTGCAGCTGTTTCATTTCTTGAATGGAGCCATGCATGACTTCGCATAATTCCAGTTAAGTAGTTAATATATTTGGAATCTGTTATAGGCTCTCCAGTAGCACTAACGGGTTGACAAGACCCTATCTGAGAGCCAGATTTCATTACCGCAATGTGCGCGGCCATAAGGACATAAGTACCTCCACTGACTGCACGAAAGGGTTCTACAAAAACCACGACAGGTATTTCGAACTCATCAAGTGTGGACATTATATTTTCAACGTTGCCTACATAGCCTCCTGGTGTGTCTAAGGAGATAACGATTAGACGCGAGTTCCTATAGTTTGCAATGTTCACTGCGTTTCGGACGTAGTTTTCAGCCTTATCCGCTAATTCGTCACGGATACGAATAAAAAGAACTTCATTGGCGGGTTCTCTTGGAGATGATGCATATAAAAAAATAGTAGCAGATAATACCATCCACGCAATGGTTATCGTTGATGCTGCAGCAAGTAGTTTTTTCAACTGTATAGGGACGCACCTCTCCTTAAAGCAAACGTTTGTTGAAGGTTGAACGCTGGCCAAGGGGAGGGGGTTGGGATCACTGTGCCTTTTCTACTTTCTTGCCACAATGTGGGCACACTGCATAGTCTAAGGGTATTTGCATTCCGCATCCAAGACACGTTCGCATAGGTTTTGTTTTGACTACTGGTCTGGTGAAGTAGTAGATGAGTGCCACTGGCCAGCAGATGATCAACAGGATGATTAGTACCGCTAGGTTATATTTTCTCTTTTCTTCTTCCGCCATATTGAATCACTGACTTTGAGTTAATTGAGCGTACGAAATTTAAGCCTTTCCATAATCAATCGAGATATGAATCGAGAAATCTGGTTTTCCAAGCAATTACATAAATTGAGAAAATATAAACTCCAAGTATGGCGAATGCATAGAGGAACAGGTAGAACATACCTTTAACCAACATCAGAAAGAACAGTCCTTCACTAATTCCAAGGAGGTAACCTGTACATGTTCGTATCGCGTTTCTACTTTCTCTCAATTTACAACTCTGCGTGACCCAATCAACAGCGGCAGGCATCGGAAGAACGGACAACAATGGAAGATATAACCATACAGGAAAATCAAAACCTAAAAAATACGTAACAAAGACACATAAAATGCCGGAATATATTCCTGTACAGCGGGCACATAAGTAAACGTTCCTTCCTCGGAAGCTTATGCGGATTGCCCTGTGCAGTTTTTCGGGCCTATGATGCGATAATAACAGAAACAAAAGCAAATGCCAGTCCTCTTTGTCCATGCACATCCAGCCGCACATTATTCTATTGATATTATTTTTAATTAATTAGGATTTAGCACTTCTGTGCTGGCTTTAGCAAATTCTTGGAACAGGGTCTCCCACAGGTCTGGCAATTATTCTTTTTCCGCCGACAATCGTTTGCATAGCTACGCCTTTGAAGTCTAATGCTGCTTCGCCTATGATTTCTGCTTCCTTTCCCTCTTCAGTCGTCCTTAAAAGTTCTAAGACTTCTTCAGCTTTTTCTTTAACTACACCTATGATTATTTTTCCTTCGTTTCCAACCTCAAAAGGGTCTAAGCCCAGCATCTCGCAGGCAGCCTGCACATCTTCTCTAACTGGGATTTTGTCTTCATGAATTAACATGCCTACATTTGATTTTTCGCTGAACTCATTTAGGGCATCAGCCAATCCGCCTCTTGTCGGGTCCTTCATTGCCACTATTCCGCCGACTTCATTAAGTAACCGTTGAATCAAACGGTTTAAGGGTTTAACATCGGATTTTATGCCACTTCCAAACTTTAGACCTTCTTGAGCGGATAAGACAGCTAATCCATGGTCGCCAATTGTTCCAGACAATAATATTTTGTCGCCAGTGCTAAGGTTCGAGTCGAGAATCCAACGTGCCTTAAAATTGCTTCTAAATTGCTCGACAACTTTGAGGTTTTTCTCTAAGGCCGTTGTTCTCCTGCCAATTCCAGAAGTGTTTATTATGCAGCCACCTAAGCTTCCCTTCTCAACAACCTTCGTGTCACCAGTAACTATGCTCACGCCCGCCTCTATGCACGTCCGCTGCATACTAGCCAGAATCTTCTCAAAATCCACTAAAGCTAAGCCTTCTTCCAAAACGAAGCCACATGTTAAAGCATTTGGTTTGGCGCCTAAAACCGCAATATCGTTAACCGTACCAGACACTGCCAAGCGCCCAATATCTCCACCTGGAAAGAAGATGGGTTTAACAGCGTGCGAATCGCTTTTAAGAACTACATCGCCGACAACGGCTGCATCATCCAAGGCTTCAAGTGGAACCTCAGCAATGTTTGCACCACCAAAATACTTCACAATGTAGTTCTTAACCAAATCATGCATGACTATCCCGCCAGCACCATGCAACATGGTAATATGCTCGTTCTTAACAGTCATTCTTTCACACCCGCCTTCAACTTGGAATACCTAAATTTACAGTTAAACATAAACGCATCGTAATAATTGCCTGAGATTGTCCACTAATCTTTTAAGTAGAAAATATTTTCTAGCAAACTATGAAGGAAGCCCGCGGGTACCTTTTAATTGCTGCTGCATGCATTTTGTGGGGAACGATGGGAATTTTCGGAAAACTTGCTTTTGGTTATGGAATTAATCCTGTAGTATTAATTGCGTTAAGACTCCTTACATCTTCTCTAACTATAATAGTGCCCGTGACCTTGTTTAAAAGAGGATTATTCCAAATCCAAAAGAGAGATCTGCCTCGCTTTTTAATTTTCGGTCTTGTCGCCACCGCTCTTCAAAGAATAAGCTATTTTTATGCGGTTGACCTAACAACTGCCACGATTGCAGCGGTGCTCTTCTATACCTACCCCATTTTGGTCGCAATTTGTGCAACTTTGTTTTTCAAGGAAAAAGTCACCTTCTCAGTCATATTAGCCATAATCCTAACATTTTCAGGCGCTACACTAGTTGTAAAAGCTTACGAAACTTCATGGTTGACCGCCAATCTGTCAGGAGTGATTTTTGGATTGCTGTCAAGCGTCTTTTTTGTCTTTTATTTCTTTATTACTAAAGAATTGAGAAATCGTTATCCAAGTTGGACTTTAATTCTTTATGGCGATTCGATAGGCGCTGTAGCATTGACTCCGATGATCTTCTCCTCTTTTTATGAGATCGTCAACTATCCCCAACAACTTTGGCTTCTGATATTTACAATAGCTTGGTTTCCATCCCTATTAGCACATCTTCTATACTCTTATTCGCTAAAACATGTTGAATCCTCTAAAGGAAGCGTACTTGGAGTCCTAGAGCCATTGTCAGCAGCGGTTTTTTCAGCAACAATCCTTAGAGAAAATTTTGAACCATTACAAATCATAGGCGTAGCACTTGCATTAACAGGAGTAATTTTACTTTTTTACAAGCCAAAATTCAAAAACTAAAATATTTGCGCTTTATCATTCGTTAACAAAAGGTGAAATGGACGTTACCACCCAAGATTATAGACATAACCCAGAACGACAAATACGAAAAATACCTGTACAGATGCCTAGCGCCAATGCCGTTCAGGAAATATAGCAACAGAAAAATGTACTTAGAGAAGGCTATCCCAAAGGGATTTCATAAGAAACTCCTGATTTTTCATGGCGAGATTGTTGGTCAAATCGAGTATGCACCTGCAGAGGCGTCTGGTTACCCGATAAATGGTGAAAATGTGCTTGGCATAAATTGCATCTGGGTTCTAAGGAAGACAAAGGGACACAACTTTGGGAAACAACTACTGAAAGACATGACAGAAAACGAAAAGAATGCTGACGGCTTCGCAACAATAGCCTTAGAAAACCATTGGAGCCCGTGGTTTAATAAGCGACAGATAGAAAAATTAGGCTTTAAATCCATCGACTCAATCAGGGTGACACACAAAAGGAAGCACAAAAGACGAATCTTTAGTATACATCTTATGTGGATGCCAGCAACCAAAAACGCAAAGCCACCGAAATGGGATAAACAAAAACTCTTAGAAGGTGAAAACTTTTGTCTAGCCCATCCATTATATCGTCCACAAACATGGAAAGGAAACATGTTTGAAGCAAAATAAGAGGACTTAGACAGCGCAAACTGGTCTGAAAACCGTTTACGTTAAAGGAAAACCATATAAATCGCCATGTCGCTGTTCAATTGCACAGTTGGAGAGAGTATAAAGTGCCAAAATGGGGATACTCCATAACAAAGGAGGAACTAGACCCGGAAAAAACCGCGAAAGCAAGCGGACGAGAGGTTAGAGTATCCCATAAACGTGCACGAGAAATATGCAAAACAATTAAAGGAATGATGCTCACCCAAGCAAAGCGATACTTAAGAGATGTTGTAGCCAAGGAAAAACCTGTTCCCTTCACAAGATTCAAAAAGAAAGCCGGACACCGCCATGGACTCGAAAAAGCTTACGCAGGCAAATACCCGGTAAAAGCAGCAAAACAAATCCTAAAAATACTTGAAGGAGCAGAGGCAAACGCCGAAAACAAAGGCTTGGATACTGAAAAGCTCCGCGTTACGCATGCATCCGCATATCCCGGAATGAAAATCAAGCGATACATGCCAAGAGCCCATGGAAGAAATACACCAAAATTCAAAATTCTAAGCCACATTGAAATAGCCCTAGAAGAACAGCCAGAAATAGTTGAGGAAGCATAATGTCCGTCGTCAAACATTTCATAACAGAATCCGTGAAGAGAACAGAAATTGACGAATTTCTACAGAAAAAACTTGAAAGAGCCGGATACGGCGGAATAACCATATCAAAAACACCACTCGGAACGCACATAGTGATTTATGCAATGCGTCCAGGCTTAGTAATAGGACGCGGTGGAGAAACAATAAGAGAACTTGCAAGCATTTTGGAAGAAAAATTCAAAGTTCCCAACCCCCAAATTTCTGTTTCCGAAATTGAAATTCCGGAATTAAATGCTTATGTTGTTGCTTCACGTGTCGCCTCAGCCTTGCAGAGAGGCGTACATTTCAGACGCGCCGGATTTTGGGCTCTAAACCAAGTTATGGACGCGGGAGCTTTAGGCGCGGAAATCGTCATAAGTGGTAAGCTGAGAACCGAAAGGGCAAGACATGAGAAGTTTAAAGCAGGATACTTTCCGAGGTGTGGGGAACCCCCACTGAAGTACATGCGGAGAGCAGAGTTTCACGTTCAACTTAAACCAGGCATATTTGGCATAAGAGTTAAGATAATGCCTCCAGACGCAAAGTTTCCGGATAAAATCCAGATAGTTGAAGTACCTCCACCAGAAGAGGAAGAGTCAGAAGAAAGATTGGAATCAACACCTGAAGAAACAAGCGAAAAGGAGGAGGCAACCGAATAAATGCCAATAATGCGAATCAAAGAAATGCGAGATATGTCATCTGAAGAGCGAATGAAAAAACTCAGCGAGTTCAAAACGGAACTTCTTAGATTAAAAACCATGATTAGAGCAGGCGGCACTGTGGAAAATCCAGCCAGAATAAAAGAACTGCGCAAAACAATTGCCCGAATACTAACTATAGAAAACGAGCAAAAACTTGGACTAGGAAAAGCGAAGACAGAAGGGAAAAGAGAGAAATGAAAGTGACACCAGACATAATCCGCTCTGAATTCGTGGGAACCAAAGTCAAAGTCGCCAAAAGCAAACATCCAAATTATGTTGGAATATCTGGAAAAATAGTAGATGAGACACGAAATACCTTCACAATAATACAAAAAGGAGAAAGAAAAATCGTTGTAAAAGACTCAGCTGTTTTTCATTTTAATTTCGCTGATGGAACAACCATTGAAATTAACGGCAAACTTCTTGCAGGAAAACCTGAAGACCGCCTTAAAAAGCGTATTAGGAGACTATGGTAATGTCACTAACTTTTAAAAAGCCTAAGAAAACCTGCAATGACAGAAATTGTCCCTTCCATGGGGACCTTCCAATAAGAGGACGTGTACTAGAAGGAGTTGTCATCAGCGCAAAAATGGATAAAACGGTCACAGTGAAACGTGACTACCTACACTACGTTCCAAAATTTAAGAGATATGAAAAGAAACACAGCCACATTCCCTCTCATAACCCACCATGTATAGAGGCAAAAGAAGGAGACCGAGTAATAATAGCTGAATGCCGCCCAATAAGCAAAACCGTGTCATTTGCTGTTGTTGAAAAACTGGAGGAGAAGTGACATGGCGGCAAAAGCAAAACAGAGAGGCCCATTAGTGGCAAAAGGAATGATTGGACACGGACCAAAAATCTCAAGGGGCTTGCAACCGCCCTCAATCTTAAAGTGTGCTGACAACAGCGGAGCTAGAGAACTGAGATTAATTCAAGTTATGGGTTACAAGGGAAGGTTGCGACGCTACCCAAAGGCTGCAGTAGGTGACAGAATAACCGTCTCTGTCAGACATGGAACGCCAGACATGAGGAAGAAAATCTTCCAAGCTGTGATTGTAAGGCAGAGAAAACCATACAGACGGATCGACGGCGTCTGGGTTCAATTCGAAGACAATGCGGCAGTGATAATAACCCCAGAGGGAGAAATGAAAGGCTCAGAAATCCGCGGACCAGTAGCAAAAGAAGCTGCTGAAAGATGGCCAAGAATAGCAAGCGCCGCCAGCATAATAATATAAATGGAGGAAAAAAATGCAGGCAACAAAACCAGTGACAAAACCAACAAAACAAAGAAAAATGCTTTACCAAGCACCAAACCATATACGCCACAAATTTTTTGCTGCTCCTCTTTCACCAGAATTAGAAGCCTCGCGGAGATTAAAGACCATTCCAGTAAGAAGCGGCGATACAGTGCGAATCATGCGGGGAGATCACAAGGGATTCGAAGGGAAAATTACGAGCATAAACAGAAGAAAATACAGAATTTATGTTGAAGGTTTAACACGAGAAAAAGTTGATGGAACTACCATATTTGTTCCCATACACCCATCAAAAGTCATGATCATAAATCTAAACCTTGACGATAAATGGCGAAAGAACGTTTTGGAAAAGAGAAAAGAAGCCCGCGAGAAAGTGGAAGAGCTTGTTGCGAAGGTTGAAGAGAAGCCTTCAGAAGAAGTTGTGGAATTAAAAGAAGAAGCTATTGAAGAGAAAGTTATCGTAAAAGAGAAGCCGAAAGCAAAGAGAAGGAGAAAAAAAGAAGTAACCAAAAAACCAGCTGCAGAAAAAATGGAAAAGAAAACTGAAGAAAAACAGAAAGCAAAGAAACCAAAAGCTAGGCGAAAAATCGCCAAGAAACCTAAGGAGGAAACGTGAATTTGGGCAAAAAAGGAAAATCCACAGGGTTAAAGAGCAAACCTGCACCGAGATTCTGGCCAATCCACAGAAAGGAAATTGCCTGGGTTGTAAAACCCTCTCCAGGACCCCATTCCCTACAAAACTGCCTGTCTTTAGCCCTTGTTCTCCGTGATATCCTCGAATTCGCCAAAACTAGGAAAGAGGCTAAAACGATAGTTTCGCAAGGGAGGGTATATGTCGATGGAAAAGTTAGGCGGGAAGATGACTATTCAGTGGGTTTAATGGATGTTATTTCCATACCTGACGTTGAAAAATTCTTTCGGATAATGCCATCTGGCAAAGGTTTAGTTCTGAACCCAATAGACAAGGAAGAAGCAAAATTCAAACTTTGCAGAATAGAAAACAAGAAGGTTGTTAAGAACGGACACATACAGCTTAACCTTCACGACGGTTCAAATATATTAGTGAAAGTTGCCGACCCAAAAAGTCCACAGGAAGACGTTTACAAAACTCTTAACACCATAAAAATAAGCCTTCCAGAAAGACAAATTCTTGAACACATAAAAACGAAAGAAGATGATTTTGCGATAATAACTGGCGGAAAAAACATTGGAAAATACGGCAAAATTGTTGAAATTGAAAAAGCAGAAGGAAAAAAGCATAGGAATGCTCTTGTGACAATTGAAGACGAGAAAGGCAACCGTTACCAAACAATTTTGAACTTTGTCCTTGCATTGGGCGAAACAAAACCACTTATATCCCCAACGGAGACGGTCCATGTTGTCTGAGGATGAAACCCACAATGCATGGAAAGAACAGCCAATGCTTAAACCAAAAATTGAAAAAGTTGTCGTTAACATTAGTGTTGGAAAGTCTGGCGAACCACTCGAAAAGGCTACTAAAGTCTTGAAGGAGTTAACAGGTCAAGCTCCATGCAAAAGAAAAGCCAAGAAAACTATAAGAGATTTTGGAATCAGAAAAGGTGAACCAATCGCATGTATGGTAACGCTTAGAAAACAGAAGGCAATCGAATTTTTAAAGAAAGCTTTACCCATAATTGACAACAAGCTTTCTAGAAATTGTTTCGACAGATATGGCAACTTCTCGTTTGGTATAAAGGAGCACATTGAGCTTCCAGGCGTAAAATACGACCCTGAAGTAGGCATATTCGGCATGGACATTTGTGTCTCAATTACTCGCCCCGGATATCGCGTGAGAAACCGACGTAGAGAAAAAGCGAAAATCGGTTCAAAACACATTTTAAAACCAGAGGAAGCCATGCTTATTGCCAAAGATATCTTAGGAATTGAAGTCGTATAGAATTGGTGAGCATGTATGGGCAAACAGAAACCTAAAAAGGAAAGGAAATATGGCAAGGGAACAAGACCGTGCAGTAGATGCGGGTCTTACGGACCTGTTATTCGACGTTACAATTTATATTTGTGCCGGCATTGTTTTAGAGAAGTAGCCAAAAAACTCGGATTTAAAAAATATGAGTGATGAGGAAAATCGTGATGGACACTTTGGCAAATGGTCTGACAACAGTCATAAACAACGAAATGCGCAATAAACATGAATGCATAATTAGCCCAGCATCCAAACTATTAGGCAGAGTTTTAAGGATCATGCAGCTAAACGGCTACATTGGAGAATTCGAATTTATAGACGATGGCCGCTCTGGAAAATTCAAAGTTCAACTTTTGGGGAGAATAAACAAGTGTGGAGCCATCAGACCGCGCTTCTCCGTTGGAGTGGACGAATTTGAAGAATGGAAGAAAAAATTCCTTCCATCAAGAGAGGTAGGCACATTAGTAATCTCAACGTCAAGAGGAGTGCTGTCCCACAAAGAGGCAAGAGAAAAAGGCATCGGAGGCAGACTAATAGCGTTCGTTTACTAGAAAGGTGCCCTTAAATGCGAGCAGTAGAAATCTCAAAAACAATTCAAATCCCAGACAAAGTAGAGGCAACTATAGAGGGAAGGAAAGTCACAGTTAAAGGTATAAAAGGAACATTAACTCGCGACTTTTCTTATGCCCCTATATCAATTGAACTTCATGAGAAACTCATCCGTGTTTGGGCTGAATGGCCAAGAAAAAAAGAAGCTTCTATTGTAGGCACCATTCATTCACACATCCAAAACATGATCACAGGAGTCAGTAAGGGTTTCATTTACAAGCTCAAAATAGTTTTCTCTCACTTCCCAATTTCAGTTAAAGCTAAGGACAAAACAATTTTGATTGAAAATTTCACAGGCGAACGAAACCCGAGGAAAGCCAGAATATTTGGCAACGCTGAAGTCAAAGTTCAAAGTGAAGACATAATTGTTCAAGGCATAAATCTGGAAGACGTAAGCCAAACAGCGGCAAACATTGAACAAGCCACCAAAGTGAAAAGGAAAGACCCCCGCGTCTTCTTAGATGGCATATACGTATACGAGCGAAGCGAGGGAATGGAAGAATGACAAAACAAGATGCAACTGCAGCAGAAAAGGCGTTAGAACTGAGAGAACGCATCAAAAAGAAAAAACCCAAATTTGTCAGACAGGAAAGCTGGCGATACAGGCGCTTGAAAGAAAATTGGCGTAGACCGCGGGGCTTAGACAACAAAATGCGAAGGAAAATTAAAGGGTGGCCGCTCACAGCGAGCGTCGGATACAGGGGACCAAAAGTTGCCAGAGGACTACATCCATCAGGCTTCAAAGAAGTTTTGATATACAACACTGAAGAACTTGAAAAAATCGACCAGAAGACTCAAGCTGTACGAATTGCACATACAGTTGGCAAAAGAAAAAGAGCCAAAATCCTCACTGAAGCAAAAAAACGGAAAATAATCATTCTAAATCTAAAAGAAGTCAAAGAAGTTGAAAAAGAAGAGGAATTGGTGGAAGAGAAGGAAAAAGAGGAGAAACGTGAGAAAGAGGAAGAGATAACAGAAGCGAAAAAACCAAAACGCAAGCGAAAGAAGATTAAGAAACGTGAAGGGAGTGCAGAAGAACAATGACAGACCTTAAAAGTCAACGGCGTTTAGCAGCGCAAATACTCAAAGTGGGACAAAACCGAGTCTGGATAGACCCTGAAAGAACAGAGGACGCAGAAACTGCAATGACCAGAGAGGAAATCAGAAAATTAATCCACGAAGGTATCATTAAATCGTTGCCAGAAAAAGGCGTAAGCCGCGCGAGGGCACGAATTCTTCACGAAAAGAAAAAGAAAGGACGAAGAAGCGGACCTGGTAGCAAAGGCGGATCTGCCCATGCAAAAATTTCTAAGAAAGAAGCTTGGATGAGTAAGATTCGAGCTTTAAGAAAGAAGCTTCGCGCACTTAAAACAAGCAGAATCATTACTGAAAGTACGTATCGAAAGCTGTACAGAATGGCTAGCAGTGGGAGATTTGAGTCGGTTGCCGATTTAGAGCGCTATCTGAAGACACGTGAGCTTTGGAGGAAACGCTAATGGCTAAAGATTCACGCTATTGTGTTCCGTTTCGACGAAGAAGAGAGGGAAAAACAGATTACAAAGCAAGAAAAGCATTGATTCTCTCTGGAAAACCTCGATTAGTAACTCGTAGTACTCTTAAAAACGTAATTGCCCAAATGATAGTTGCTAAACCCCACGGAGATGAAGTTCTAGTTTCAGCTTACAGTAGAGAACTGACGAAAAAGTATGGATGGAAGGCTCCTAGAGGAAATCTTCCAGCAGCCTACTTAACTGGGCTTCTCTGTGGATTAGAAGCTAAAGCCCAAGGTATAAACGAGGCGATTCTAGACATAGGGCTACATTCACCTTCCAGGGGTGCAAGAGTTTTCGCCGTGTTGAAGGGAGTGTTAGACGCTGGGGTGCATGTGACACACGGTGAGAAGAAACTGCCAGAAGAAAAGGAAATAGAAGGCGAACATATTGCAAAGTACACAGAAAGTTTAGCCTCCAACCCTGAAGAGTATCAATCCAAATTTTCAAAATATCTGGAACAAAAACTTCCTCCAGAAAACCTTCCAAAACATTTTGCAAAAGTCAAAACGGACATAATTGCCGCATTTAAGAGTGGAGGTAAGAAAAGTTGAAGCCTGAAAGAAGAGCATCAGAAAGTTTAGAACAGTGGATTCCGAGAACTCGCCTTGGAAAAATGATTCAAGAGGGCAGAATCACATCTATCGAAGAAGTTTTCATGGGAGGCTTACAAATACGCGAATCACAAATTGTTGATGCATTAGTTCCGGACCTGCAAGAAGAGGTCATAAATATAAACTTGGTTCAAAAACAAACAGACGCTGGCGAAAAATCAAGGTTTAAGGCGATAGTTGCCGTTGGAAACAGAGACGGTTACATAGGCTTAGGGGCTGGAAAAGCAAGTCAAGTGCGAACAGCCATACAAAAAGCCGCTGCAGACGCCCGCCTAAACATTGTCCCAGTGAGGCGTGGATGCGGAAGCTGGGAATGCGGATGCGGAAAACCCCACTCGATACCTTTTCAAGTTGAAGGAAAGTGCGGCAGTGTAAGAATAAACATCATTCCAGGACCAAGAGGCTTGGGTGTGGTCGCAAGCGAAGTTGCAAAGGTAATTTTAGGGCTTGCTGGCATAAAGGACTGCTGGACCAGAAGTTATGGCTCTACAAGAACAATTCCTTCGTTTGCATACGCAGTTTTTGACGCGATAAAGAAAACCTACAGCCTCATAACTCCGACAGATTGGGTGAGGTAGTTGAGTGAAGAAAAGAAGGAACCCAAATGCATCGCAGTTGTAAGAATTCGTGGAACTATCAGCGCACCACTGCAGGTTAGAGAAACCCTGAAAATGCTTAACTTAACAAGAAATAATTATGCTGTGTTAATTGATAACCGCCCATCATTTCTTGGAATGATAAAAACAGCACAGAACTTCATTACGTGGGGCGAAGCTTCAAAGGAAATTGTGAACGGGCTAATAAAAGAGAAAGGAAAAGTTGCTGGCAACAAGAGATTAACAGACGAATACGTGCAGAAAACTGGCTACAAATCGCTGGAAGAGCTTGTAGAAGCAATTTTTAATTGCTGTATAGAATATTGGAAGTTGCAAAACATTCAACCAGTTTTTAAGCTACACCCACCAACCAAGGGCTTCAAAGGAAAAATAAAGAAGGGCTATGGCATGGGCGGCGAGCTAGGATACCGCGGAGACAAAATCAACGAACTGATAAAGCGAATGCTTTAAGCTTATTTTTAACATATTTGTTTGCGATACATTTTATAGCTACTTTTGGAATGCCATTGTATCCGAGGAGAAGGCGAAGTTGAGCGCGAAGTGGCGGGGAAGCAAAAAAAGTTCAAGGCGGTTCGACATTTTTAGAACCTTAAGCAAAGTTAAAGATAAGAATACTCCTCAAGCATTTCGAACAAAAACTCCAAGGGTTAAGAGACAGGCATATCCCTACAGACATAGAGTTACGAAAACTTATAGAGAAAGAAAATGGAGAGAGCCAGAGCCCCTAATTGACATTCTTGAAGAAAAGAACGAAATAATAATTGTTGCGGAGTTTGCAGGGTTCAAGCGAGAAAATCTTGGAATCCGTGTAAAAAATCAACGGTTAACCTTATCTGCAGAGACTCTAGATCGCAAATACCATAAAAGTTTAAATCTTCCCAAAAGAGTGATTCCAAGCAATATACGTACAACGTATAAGAATGGTGTGCTTGAAATTCGATTAAAAAAGGCTATTGAAGAAAAACCTATAGACAAATTAGCTGGTTGAAAATGCCACATAAACTCAGAAAAATTAGAAAGAAACGCGGTTCAAGAACTCAAGGCTACGGCAGAGTAGGTCAACATAGATGCAAAGGGTCCAAAGGATACCGAAAGGCAGGACGGCACAAAGGCGGATGGAGTTACGTTTTAAGATATGAACCAGACTATTTCGGCAAAAAAGGATTCACTGCACCAAGAAGCCTTAGACAAAAAATAAATGTTATAAACGTCGGAAAACTCGACGAAATAGCTGAAAAATTTCCAGCAAAAAAAGAAAAGGGCAAATCTTTCATAGACTTAGAAGGCCTCGGCTATACCAAACTCCTCGGCACAGGCAAAATTACAAAACCACTAATCGTGAAAGTGACATCCTACTCAGAGTCCGCAGCTGAAAAAATAAAAAGGGCTGGCGGACAAATTTTAATGGAAACTCAAGAACAGGGAGAGTAGCTGCTAAACCATGGCTGGTAGATTCTTAAGCTTATTCAAACCCATTGCAAGGGGCATTCCAGAAGTTAAAGCTCCAGAACGCAGAGTTCGATTCAACGAGAAACTCTTTTGGACGGCACTTGCACTAATCATTTACTTGGTAATGTCTGAAGTCCCACTCTACGGAATTTCTACAGAACCATTAGGGGAACTCGCTGCCCTTCGAATAATTTTTGCTTCCAACCGCGGCACCCTCATGGAACTTGGCATAGGTCCAATAGTTACTGCCGGATTAATATTACAGCTTTTGGTTGGCTCAGCCATGATAGAATGTAACATGTCAGAGCCTGAAGACAGAGGCTTATTTACAACAGCAAGTAAAGTCTTTTCAATAGCTCTTACAGGAGTTCAAGCATCAGCTTACATAATCGGCGGCATGTACGGTAGCTTACTAGGCACAACAGCAATAATCGTTTTCTTGCAGCTTATAGCAGCTGGAACAATCGTCATGCTGTTAGATGAACTCCTCCAGAAAGGATGGGGATTCGGCAGCGGAATAAGCCTGTTCATCATGGCTGGTGTTGCGCAACACATTTTCTGGCAAAGCTTTTCCCCAGCACCGGCTGTCGGAGAACTTCGAAGTTATGGTTTCTTTGTTGCGTTGGCTCAGGTTTTGTCGGGAGGTCAGCCCATATCACTTATGTGGTTGAGAAACAACGCTGGTGAGGGCGCACTCGCGTTTAACCCGCAAAACCCATCTATAGTGGGCTTTATAGCGACGATTGCTGCTTTTCTAATCATAATTTACATGGAAGGAGTGAGGGTTGAATTACCACTTTCATATGCTGGCTATCGAGGCTTTCGCAGCAGATACCCAATAAAACTCTTATACGTATCTAATTTACCAGTAATTTTTGCATCTGCTCTTTTTGCGAATGTGTATTTCTTTTCACAACTTTTCTGGAGTTTTTATAATCAAGGTAATACGAACTTTTGGCTTAACATTTTAGGCCAGTTCACTGCAGTAACAAATGCAGATACTGGTGAGATAACAGGATATACTCCCTCAGGTGGTTTAGTATATTATGTGACTGCACCACGGAGTTTTATAAACGTGATGGAAGACCCTCTTAGAGCTCTCGGGTATCTAGGAATTCTTGTTGCTTTTTGTGCTGTTTTTTCGCTTACTTGGCTTGAGGTTGGCGGCTTGGGGGCGTCAACGGTGGCTAAACAGCTTGTTGGTGCTGGTATGCAGATTCCTGGATATAGGCGGTCTGGAAAGGCTGTTGAATCCATTCTCAAGCGCTACATTCCCGTAGTCACAATTTTGGGTGGAGTAATTGTAGGGTCAATTGCTGGCGTTTCAGATTTCTTCGGAGTATTCGGCTCAGGAATGGGCATTTTGCTTTCTGTAGGGATAATTTATCAGTATTATGAGATTTTAATGCAGGAGAGAGCTGCCGAAATGTATCCAGCTTTTAGACGGATATTCGGAGAATAACCCGTGAGTGAAAATAGTTATTAATGGAAAAAGCAGAGAGAAGCAATTAAAAGAATCCAAACAATGATAGGGGAAATACGTTGATTACAGAAATACCTTTAGCTACAATTACAGTAATGCTAATTTGCATCGTTATCTCATTCGCCAACTCCTCTCTTAATCGCCTTTTAATAAGCCGATTTGTCGGTTGGGAACAATACAGAGCAATGCAGAAAGAGCTCGCTGAATACCGTTCCCAGACAACCAAGGCACTACGTGCAAAGGATACGAAACTCCTTGAAAAATTGAAAAAGAAGGAACCGCAAATCCTCAATATGCAGAAAAAAATGGCTAAACCTCAGATAGTCTTGTTTGGGCTTTCTTTCAGCTACATCTTGATTTGGTGGTTTTTACTGATCCCTATATACGGAGCACAGCCCTTTTTAGCGTATATTCCAGGTATTGGAGGAATACCTGTAGTCTGGTGGTATTTCATCTGTTCCTTTCTATTTGGAACACTTTCATCCCGCTTAATAGGTATAATGCCAATAGAATAGGAAGCGAAACCATGCCTCAACCACATTTACGTACAAGAAGTAAAAAACGTTTGAAAGTGACATTACCAGGCGGCGGAAATCGAACCCACTACAAAATGGAAATCACGCCCATACCCTCATGCTCTATCTGCGACCAACCCCTAGCTGGAACACCTCATCTCACCCGAACAAAAATGCGTAAACTTAACCGAAGTAAACGAAGAATCTGGCGTCCCTTTGGAGGACAATTGTGCCATAATTGCCTCAAAAAAACCCTGAAACACGGTGCTAGGACTCTTTAACAGATTAAGAGGCCTTAGTCAATGGCAAAAAAAGAAAAGGCGCAAATTAGAACAAAGAAAAGAATTATCATTTGTGTATGTGGAATGGCTGGAACTGGAAAAAGCACCTTAGCAAAAAAACTTGCTAAGAGATATGGGTTAAAATATTATTCGGGTGGAGATGCACTAAAAGCTTTAGCAGCAGAAGAAGGTTACAAACCGCTTCAACGTGGATGGTGGGAAAGCAAGGAAGGAATGCAATTTCTAGAAGAGAGAAGTAAAGATCCGAAATTTGACAAAACAGTTGACAAAAAACTCTTGGAATTGGCGCAGCAAGGAAATGTAGTCTTGGATAGTTGGACCATGCCATGGCTTCTTAAAAAAGGTTTTAAGATATGGTTGGAAGCTTCTCTAGAAAAGCGAGCAGAAAGAATAGCAAAAAGAGACGGAACAAGCATTGAAGAATCCTTGAAGGCTTTAAGAAACAAAGAGGAGCGAACAGAGGCTATTTACAAAAAACTTTACGGTTTTAGCTTAGGAAAGGATCGTGTACCATTCAATTTAATTTTGGACACCGACCATTTGAAAGCTGAAGAAGTGTTCCAGGTTCTATGCACGGTGATAGACAATGTCACCTTCAATTCTGAGAACAGTCAGAAATGCTAATTACGCATAGAATGCTTTATATCTGGCATTTTAGGATTAGCGGATTCTTGCGCAAGTTTTAAAAGTGTTCTAGAAATATCGTCTATATTACTTTTCTACAGCTAACCTTTAGAAGCCCAAGGAAAGGAGTCAAAATGAAAGCGAGTGGATGGACGATGAATCATCTGATTTTCGGATTTTTCGTGGGAACAATTGTTTCCTATGCTTTTTTGTCTTCGCCGCACATCAACAATGAATCAGCATGGATGCTTACAATTTTTAATTTCCTCTTTATCTCTCTAACTTTTCCGTTGAATGGAACGTTAACAAGGAAATTATCCATGCTGTTAATAGGAGACGTCATTGGTTTACTTTGGAATTACCTTTTTTCCCTGCTTGCTTACACTGTTGTTTACCATTTCGGAGAATTCTTCAACACCTTATACATAATTCTAAGCCCCTTCTTAAACCTCGTCTGGATCGTTTCATTCTGGTCCCTAAGCTTAACCGCCTTAGCCAGCTCCAAAAAAAGAGAGATAGAGGGCTGAAATTTGATAACAGAAATTTTGGAAGCATCTTTCCTAATTTTAACGGCTTTAATGATAGCTTACCTTATCCGACATTACATCTTTACCTTAACTGTTCTTAAAAACGCTCAAAAACGTAAAGAGAATGTTGTGTTGGGAAATGGAACTTACCAACCTACAGTTTCAGTTCTAATCCCGGCATATAATGAGGAAAAAGTAATTGGAAGAATACTTCAAAGAATGACCGAGCTAACTTACCCAAAAGATAAACTGCAGATAATAGTTATTGATGACGCCTCAACAGATGACACAGGAAACATAGCGGAACGATACTCAAAGACTTGCTGTTACATCAAGGTTGTGCACAGAAATGAAAAGGAAGGAAGAAAGGGAAAAGCATCAGCCTTAAACGCTGGATTCAAACATGCAGAGGGCGAAATCATCTTTTGCTTCGACGCAGACTATTACCCGCAAAGAGATATCCTAGAAAAACTCACAAAAGAGTTTGTTGACCCAAAAGTCGGCGCTGTGCAAGGCAGAGTCATCGTCTTGAATGAACCCCAAAACATAGTGACAAGACTTGTAGCCTTAGAAAGAATAGGCGGATATCGCATTGACCAGCAAGCGCGAGATAGTTTGGGACTGATCACGCAGTTTGGAGGAACCGTGGGAGGATTCAGACGAACCCTATTGGAGTCTTTAGGAGGATGGGATGAATCAATCTTGGCGGAGGATACAGACTTAACTTTTCGCGTGTATCTTGCAGGTTACCGAGTTCGCTACGTCAATGACGCGGAATGTTATGAAGAAGCAGTTGAAAGCTGGCGTGCCTACTGGAAGCAAAGATACAGATGGTCAAAGGGACATATGCAGTGTGCTTTCAAACATTCGCTAAAAGTTTTGAAGAGTAACAATCTGAGGCTTAGAGAGAAAATAGATGGGTTGCTTTTGTTAAACGTGTATTTTATGCCGGTCTTGGTTTTGTTTTCTTGCATTATAGGCGTTCCACTATTCTTCTTTAAATCTTCACTGTGGCTAAACACACTTTGGGTTTCTATACCAATATCCCTTTATAGTTTCGTCGGAAACTTCGCCCCATTCTTTGAGGTAGGAATTGGCGCATACTTAGATGGTAGAACAAGAGCCCAATGGTTGATCCCACTACTTATATTCACGTTCATATACAATATACCAATCTGTACAAAAGCCCTCATAGATTTGCTTATATCAAAAATCCTCAGGAAAAATAACAACCACTGGGCAAAAACTGCCCATCTGGGAAATGGAAATAGTTATATTATAAACTAGGACATAAACTTCAAAGATAAGAATGGTTCCGAATCTGACTCCAACAACATTTATCATGCTAATTCTTGGAGTTTCAACCTTCATTTTCATCATGCTTTTGCCTGCCCTTCTCGAACTGAAAAGGCCAAAGGATGCTGGACCAAAAGCAATAATGGAAAATACTTATACTATACGGTCTCCGTTGAGAGAGACTAGGTTGATAATGAATGTGGAGGAAGAACAGCGATTCGATCAGGCACTCGTTAAGAAAATAGCGGACATCATTGCTGTTTTGCCAAGTTTAGAGGCTTAATATTGTTTCTCTTCAATAACAGTTTTGCATTTTTCCATTGCTCTTTAGCTATCTGTAGGTTACCGAGGACGCTTCCATGAAGAGAATAGAAAATGTAACAAAGATAGGTGCATTGAGTGCACTCGCCGTAGATTTTACGAGAAGCATTAAATTTTTTGCTATTCCACACATTGGGCAAATCAAAGATTGATGCTACTGAGTCATGGAGGTGACACCCAGCGACTCTGCCTAAATGGTCCACCATAAAGAAGTTCTGAAGTGCACGACATTTCCATGTTCTTCTGTTTTCTAAGTAAAGATTCTTGATGGTTTCCAGTATTTTGGTTGTCATAAGAATATTGCGGTTTTTCCTTCTCATCTCAATAAGAGAATCACAGAGTTTAACCATCGCCTTTCTATCAGTTATTACAAACTCATCGCTTTTCTTTCCGATTCTAAAAAGTTGACTTACATCCCCACAAAAATCATAGGAATACAGACAATACCAAAGCGGAATTTCTTTTTGTAAGAAATAATTAGTCAAATCCATGATTTCGTATAGGTTAAATTGAGAGATAGTTGGTGTTACACTTACATTGACTCCCTCGGCATGTAGCCTTTCAACGGCTTGCATGGCTTTTTTCCAAGCTCCTTTAACGCCTTTAACATAATCATTTTTTGCCGGGTCTAAACTGTCTATTGAGACTGCAACAAAGTCTGCGTTGCGTAAAGCGTCAATTTTTTCTTCAGCCATACTGCCGTTGTCATATACCGTGGTGATGAAGAAGCGTGAAGCGTACTGTAGGATCTCGTCAATGTCTTCTCTTAAAAGTGGATTTCCTCCAGACAAAACGACTTCTACAATGCCAAGTTCCTTGAGTATATCTAATCCTCTTTTGATTTCTTCTACTGGCAATTCTTTTACGTCTTGGTCACGCCAAACGTTGCATCCTTTACAACGATAGTTACATTTCCTTGTAACCATCCACTGAACATGATAAGGCCTATTAGGCGTTAGAGAACGAACCATGATACTAGCAGCTTTCTCCAAAGTCATCATTGAGCAGTACACACCGCAGGTATATAGGGAACAGTCGCCCTAATAAAATTAAAGAAACTATATAGAATTATAAGGTTAAGATACAAAACTATAGTTCAGATGCGCACATCGTATCAAAATAACTGGGATAACCTCATGGATCCAATAGATGTTGTAATGCTTACGAAAAACAGTGAACACATACTAAACAAATGCCTAACATCAATTTATGACAACGTACCAGTTAAACGTTTGATAGTTGTTGACGGGTCCTCAACAGACAACACATTGAAAATCATGAATGAAATGAATGAAAAATATGGAAACGTTAAGATCATAACTGAAAATGGTACAAGGGCAAAAGCAAGAGAGAGAGGCATACGAGAAGTAGAAACAGAATGGTTTTTGTTTGCGGACAGCGACATTATACTCAGCAAGGACTGGTTTACAAAAGCAGAAAAGTGCATTACAGACAACGTGGGTGCAGTTTGGGGATTAAACATTGACATTATTCCAAATATGAAAAACAAGCTTTTTCTGAGATCTCTCATGCAAGTTGCAAGAGAGTGTTTTAATCTTAGAGGCGGAATGCATGACACACTTATTCGACGCAAACTTGTAGAGGACATTAAGATTCCGGAGCAACTGCATGCTTACGAAGATGCGTACATCGTGGATTGGATTAAGAAGAAAGGCTATAAAGTTATAGTAGGAGACGACATTTACTGTTTACATCATAGACCGTCTGAAGATTGGAATCTAAAGGAGAGCGTTGGGCTAGCTATTTTAGAAATAAAATGTGGTTTAGTTCATAGCCATGTTTTTAGATATGCCTTTTATTACCCTTTCTTCCTGTTTTATTGGTTCCTACAGTTATTAAACAAAAATTCTGGAAATTTATCACTGCAGAAGAGCAAGCCAAAGATGATCAGATAAAGGTCTTGGTAAAGCCTGAATTTTCCCATCTTTCCCAGTCATTATACGCTCATGCAAGTTTTTTGAAAATTCCCCGATGACAGAAGCATGAATTTTTTCTTCTTCTAAACTTTCAATTATCTTGTTTACGAATTCTGGTTTGGCAGAGACCAGTAAGGCTCCAGAGCTGACAAGTTGTAAAGGATCAATTCTAAAGAATTTGCAGATTTCAGCGGTTTCGTTTTGAACTGGAATTTTTTCTTCGAAGATTTCTACACCTAGGTTTGATGCGTCTGCCATTTCATGTATTCCTCCTGCTACTCCGCCCTCTGTTGGGTCATGCATGGCGTGAACTCCGCCCGTTTTGAAAGCTGTCATTGCATCTTTGACAACGCTTATCTGGTTGTAGGAATCCTTTGCATTCTGCAATGTTACAGTATTTATTGCTTTCTTCAATTGTTTTTCTTTGTCTGACGCCAGAATAGCTGTACCTTCGATTCCGGCACTTTTAGTCAATATCAGCATGTCTCCCAGTTTGGCTCCTCCTGCCGTAACATAGTTTCCCTTTTCTGTTATGCCCATTGTACAGCCCACAACTATCGGATTAGCTAGTCCAGGGGTTACTTCACAATGTCCACCAGCAATCGCCATTCCTAATTGTTTAGCGGCTTTATCCATTTGGACACATATTGTCTCAACGGTTTTTCTATCCGCTTTTTCAGGAAGAAGAATGCACGAGAAGAAGAATGCTGGTTCGACACCGAAAGTGGCAACATCGTTCGCGTTGATGTTTACGGCAAGCCAGCCGATTCGTTCTAATGCTCCAGTGATAGGGTCAGTGGAAATGATTAAGGATTTATTTTCCAAATCGATAACTGCACCGTCAAATCCAGTTGATGGTCCTAAAACGACCTCTTTACGTTTCACGCCCAGATTCTTGAAAATGACTTCTTCTAGAACACTAATGGGAACCTTTCCAAAAGGGAGACTCAGATCACTTAACCCCCGTTTGCATGTTTTGTTTATATTTGATTATTTCTCTTTTAGATATGGAAGTACACGCCAAACTATTTTAGCTATTGGCAACGCTGCTGTTGCCCCTATTATCATTTGCCCAATGTTTACAGGGATTTCGGCTATAGCTACTGCTTCGATTTTGAAGAGGGGGTAAATTAGGAACATCTGATATAGAAAGTATCCCAGAACCATTACGAAGCCACCAGTAATTACAGAAAAAACTGTCCACCCGAACTCAGGTTCAGCTAGAAGGCCTAAGGCGATTATGGATAAGGCTGTTGTGAAGCCTAGAAATATCCAAAACTCTGCTGGAACATAAAGCAAGAATAATCCAGAACCCAAGGTAAGTTGTACTTCGCCGCTATAATAAGCCGTGCCAACCCAACTCAGTAGGAGACCAGCAACAATGCCTAAGACCATCGTGAAAAACTTCCAGTGAAGCCTAGAACTAAGTTTTGGATTTCTCTTTTTAATCGTCCCTACGACGGCGCCTTCGCAGGCTTTGATAACGAGAGTGGCAGGCGCATAATGCGGGTAGCCTAAGAACAGATCAGCTAGCATGGAGCCTACTCCTCCTGCGAATGCTCCAACTAAAGGCCCGAAAAGGAGGGCAGAGAGAAAAACCATAGACTCGCCTATGTTGAAAAATCCTTCCGTTGCGGGTACGTATATAGAAAAGATTATGGTTACGACGCAAACAAGCGCCGTGAACACGGCTGTAACCGCTAGGTTGAAAGCTGATATTGTTTTTCCTTTAAGCATATCTACCGCGTTAGTATAGTTGTAACTATACTATATTAGCTTTTCGAATCAAAGCAGAAGTTTTAGATCATCCAGTGCACGTAGAACTTTCTTTCCACGTTGTGTTATCTTAAAAAATTTCTTCCTGTCTTTTTCATAACTCACTATCAGTCCCTTTTCTGACAGCTCATTTAGGTGTTGGTATACTGCTGCTCTTGTCATGGTTTTTCCGAGTTTTTTCCATAGATCGTAGCCGTATGTGTCTTTTCTGCTTAGGGTTCGCAGTATTTTCTCTTTTGTGCTTAGTTCAAGGCCTATGCCCGCCGTTTTTTGTTTTTTGGTTAATGCTTGCAGCACGTCGGTAGCTTTAAGTCCGCTTCCACCGATATGGCATACAACACTGTCATCTTTGTCTATTCTTCCTTCGTTAACAAGCTTTTTTAAGGCTGCGATTCCGGCCGAGCTTGCTGGTTCCGCAAACATCCCCTCAAGTTTGGCTATTTCGAGTTCTGCAGCGAAAATTTCAGGGTCAGAAACAGTTAGGGCTAACCCATCTGTTTCTTTTATTGCCTTCATCGCGAATTCGCCCTGTAACGGCTCAGCCACTAAAACGGCAAGAGCATGGGTAGAAGGTTTTGCGATTTTTACTAATCTAGAACGCTTTTCCAATAGTGTTTTTACTATCGATGCACATCCTTCAGGTTGAACTCCAACCATTTTGGGTAACTTGTTTATTATTCCAAGTTGCTTAAGTTCTTTGAAACCTTTCCAGATAGAATATATGGTTCCGCCGCTTCCCATGGGCACTATGAACCAGTCTGGAACGCCAAACTGCTCGTAGACTTCGAAGGAAATTGTTTTCTGTGCCTCAATCACAAGCGGATTCAGTTCTGCAGTTGCTTGATACCAGCCTGATTCTCTTGCTAGGGCTTCACTCTTGCGTATGGAATCATCAACTGTTTCTCCAAACTCTTCAATGACAGCATCATAAACAAGCATCTGCGCCAATTTTCCAAAATCAACAAGTTTTGGCACAATAATATGGCAGATTACCCCAGCCTTTGCAGAATAAGCAGCCAGAGAAGCACCTATGTTTCCCATGGTTGCACAGATTAACGTGTCATATTTGAGGTCTAAGGCGTTTGAAGTTAAAAGTGCTGCAGCGCGGTCTCGAAAAGAGTTTGTCGGGTTTCTAGTCTCATCCTTTAGATACAATTTCCTTAAGCCGACACTCTTAGCTAACCTCTCAACCTTATGTAGGGGTGTTCCGCCTTCCCCTAAACTTATGATGTTTCGCACGGGCGGAAGTAAAGTTCTATATCTCCAAAAACTAAAGTTGCCAGAAAACTTAATTTTGCGACCCTTAGGTAAACTTGTCTCATATTCCAGCGCCCCTCCACATTTCTCACACATGCTCTTCGGCGGGTACGCCGGAAATCTTGAGTCGCATTGAACACATTTGAGAACCATGATTTTACTCCGCTAAATTGTGTCAATAATTATTCGGTGCTAAATCCTTTTTAATGTTTACAATCTCTTGACCTGGACTGTGTGAAATGGGAAAGCCTAAATGTGAGTCTGATTTGATAAGTAGCAAATTGCGAGTTGACCATTATGAGCGAGGAGAAAGTGAAGGAAGACCCTGTTAAAATGCATAAAGACGCGAACACGCTTTACGAAGTCGGTAAATACAAAGAGGCTAAGGAAATTTTCCTGCGAACCGCAGAGCTATATCATAAGGTGCAAAACTATTTTGACTCCACATCCATGCTCTACAAGGCTGGTGAATGCGCATACGTCCTTAAAGATTATGAAGCAGCTGTTGAAAATTTTCTAAAATCCGCCGAGTTGTCGTTTCAAAAGGGATTTGACAGGTTTGGAGTCAGCGCGCTAGAATATGCAAGAGACTGCTATAAGGCTATGAAGAAAAAAGCGAAAGTCAAGGAGATGGAGAAGAAGATAAAAGAAGTGAAAGCGAAGTTAGAAATTTCATTTTAAAAAAGGGTAAAACCCTATTTCATCAACCTCTTTTTCCCAATATTCATTAAAACAACTTTTATCTCTTAAGCTAATAATTAAAAAACTGGGCATGTTTTAAAAAGGTCAACACTATGGAAACATCCTTCAAAGCTCTGGCAGAACTATGTGAGAAACTGGAAGCTACAACCAAGCGACTTGTCATGATAGATCTTGTTGCAAATTTCTTAAAAAACTTGGAAGCTCAAGAAGTTGAACCTGCTATATCCATGATTTTGGGGAGACCCTTCCCAAAATGGAGCCAACAAACCCTTGAGGTTAGTTGGGCAACTCTAAGCGAAATCATAAAACGCATAACAGAGGTTGAATGGAACGTTTTCATGAAAACTTTCAGTAAAACTGGCGACATAGGTTCAGCCACTAAAACAATTTTTGAAGAGAGCAAAATCAAGAGGCAAGCAACACTTTTCGAAAGAACATTAACCATAGTGGAGGTTAGGCGCAGTTTAGAGGCTGTAGCCGAAACCACGGGGTACGGCTCAAGAGAAAAGAAAGAACGTCTCATAGAAGCCTTATTGAGCCTAGCTTCGCCAGTCGAAGCCAAATACTTGGTTAAGATTTTCATAGGCGAGATGCGAACGGGTTTCCATGAAGGACTGATGGAACAAGCCGTCGCTAAAGCTTTTGAAACCCCATTAGAGGTTGTGCAGAAAGCAAGCATGACCATAGGCGACATTGGAGAGGTTGCTGCAATAGCTAAAAAGGAAGGCAGAGAAGGCTTATTAAAAATTGGCTTCAGGGTTTTCAGACCTGTAAGGCTAATGCTAGCTCAAATGGCAAATGATGTCGCCGAAGCCATGAAGGAGCATGGTGGAGAGACAGCCTTCGAATACAAGTTAGACGGAGCTAGGGTTCAGATTCACAAGCTCGGTGATGAAGTGAGAATCTTCAGTCGAAGATTAACAGATATAACTAAGAGTTTGCCGGAAGTCATCGAAACAGCAAGAAAATGCATTACGGCAAAAGAGGTGATATTGGAGGGTGAAGTCATAGCTGTTGACAGCAAAGGCTATCCTATTCCTTTCCAACATTTGATGCGGAGATTCAGAAGAGTTCACGCAATAGAGGATATGGTTGAAAAAATCCCTGTTAAACTCTACCTGTTTGACATTCTATACCTTAATGGAGAAAGCCTAATACAAGTTCCTTACGTGCAGCGAAGACAAATTCTAGCCGTAAACGCTGGTGGAATAGCGTTGACAAAGCAGATAGTAACAGATAAGACGGAAGAAGCAGAGCGGTTTCTAAAAGAAGCTATAGATGCTGGACATGAGGGGCTGATGGCGAAAAAAATTGACAGCTCATATACGCCAGGAATTCGTGGAAAACGTTGGCTTAAGATAAAGCCTGTTCTTGAACCCCTTGATTTGGTTATTGTTGCAGCTGAATATGGTTACGGTCGAAGACACGAATGGATTTCAGACTATTATTTGGCGGCGCGTGACGCTGAAACTGGTGAATTCTTGGCTGTGGGTAAAACGTTTAAGGGTTTGACCGATGCGGAGTTCATCGAGATGACGAAGAGACTTAAAGAATTAGTCATAAAGGAAGAGCCTAGAAGAGTGGTTGTGATTCCGAAAATAGTTGTTGAAGTGACGTATAACGAGATTCAGAAAAGCCCGAAATACAAGTGTGGCATGGCTTTGCGTTTTGCGAGAATAAGCCGCATAAGAGAAGATAAAACTCCGGAAGAAGCAGATACCATTCAGAGGGTTAGGGAAATTTATGAAAGGCAGTTTTTGAAAAAAGGTAGATATAAGGCTGATTGACAGCAATGTTAAACGAGGGGACTGTTTAATGTCTAAAACTCAGAAAAAATCATTTTATGACGAATTTTACAGTCGCCAAATTATTTTGAAAGAACTCGGTCGGAGAGGGCAGAACAAACTCGCACGGTCAAAGGTTGCTGTTGTGGGGCTCGGCGGGCTGGGCACTGCTTCATCGCTTTATTTAGGCCTCACTGGCGTTGGACACTTGCGTTTAATAGATCAAGACACCGTGGAGTTGCATAACCTACACAGACAGATTCTCTACAGTCCAGAGGATTTGCATTATCCGAAGGTTGAGGTTTCGGCGAAAAGGCTTAGGAAAATCAATCCTTCAGTGAAGGTTGAGGCAGTGCCAGAAAACTTGAACGCAAATGATGTTGAAAAGCTTCTCTCAGGAATGGACTGCGTTGTTGATGGCTTGGACAATATGCGGACACGTTACTTGGTTAACCGTGCATGCGCAAAACTTGGAATTCCCTATGTTTTTGGGGCAGCCATAGGGATTGAAGGGAATCTTTCGGTTTTTGCTCCGCCTGAAACTCCATGTTTGGAATGTGTTCTTCCTGATATTGATGATGATTATCTGCTAACGTGTGATGTTCGAGGCGTGCTCGGAGTTACGCCTGGAATCATTGGGACCATGCAAGCCATGGAAACTGTAAAGGTTTTGACTGGTATGGGTTCTGCTTTAAAGAGCAAGCTTATGATTTGTGATTTCAGCGACATGTACTTCACCATAATAGACATTTTCAAAAGGGAAAACTGCCCCGCGTGTAAAGGCATTATAGCTTTTCCAGAAACGAAAGAAAAACTTGTTTGGCTATGCGGAAGAAGCACAGCCAACATAAATCCGCCAAAACCATTAAGACTAAACCTGAACGAGGTTTACGACTCAATTAAACAACATTTTAAAGTTCGCATAAAATCCCAGCTGGCAATAATTTTTGACTACAAAAATTTTGAAATTAGCTTATTCAACGGTGGACGCATGCTCATAAAAAACGTCAATGATGAAAAGGCTGCCTTAGAGGTTTACAGAGAAGTTAGCAAGAAGCTAGGAATAGGCTAAACAAATATTTATTATAGTCTTAAGTTAGTTATGGAGTGCCGGGGTGGCCGAACGGTTCAGGCGGCGGCCTGCAGAGCCGCTATATGTGGGTTCAACTCCCATCCCCGGCTCCAAATGGGCATTTTTTGGTCCACCAATGCCTTCTAAGGATGCAGTGCAAGCTTTAATAACAGCTTGCAAACTTATGCCAGCTAAAAGTGTGGTGAATATGGTTTCAAAAGTTGCTGTAGTCGAACTTGGTCAAGATGTTAAACAATCATTTAAGCAAGCACTCCGGCTTATCGGAAAAATAGACGACTTGAACACGGCGGACAGATCTGTCGTTGTCAAGGTGGGAGTCTTCGACCCCAAAACAGACCATCACACAACCGTCAACGTCGCCGACGCAATTATCAGCAGCTTCGATAAAGCCCCAAAGATTTTCCTAGCAGAGTCAGACAACTATAGAGGTAAGGGTTCAGAAAGACTTCAAAAATGGAAGACACTATTCACCGAAAGAGTCACACCGTTCAACCTCTCAGAAGACACAAACACCAAACAATTCGAAATTGCAGACGAAAAAATAGGCTTATCCCACATACTTTTCAAACCAAACGTCTTCGTCAGCACTCATGTGCTACGTACATACGAAAAAGGAAGCATTTTGAAAAACTTACTGGGCTTAATTCCAGACAGAAAGAAAGTGAGATTCCACAAAAAACTAGAAGAAACTCTCCTTGACCTATACGAAGCAGTTGGAGGCATAGACCTCGCAGTCTTGGACGGCACCTACCTAAACGCTGGCGTGGCTCCAAAGTCTAAAAGAATAAACACAAACGTGCTCCTGGTTGGCAGAGACGCAGTTGCAGTAGAAACAGTTGGATATGCGCTTATCGGGTTAGACCCAGAGAAAATACCAATAATAAAGGAAGCCATGAAAAGAGGCATCGGAGAAGGACACATAGACAAAATCCAAGTTTTTGGAACATCAGTTGAAAATCTAAAAGAAAGATTCGCCCAGTTAGTGAAAGCTCCAAGGAAGAAAGGCAAAACCTCGAAAGCCAAGAAAAAGCCCAGTAACTCTAAGAACTAGAGGTAGGGGTTCATGCCCAAAATCCTTGTCTTCTATTACAGTCGAACTGGAAACACAGAGAAGATGGCTAAAGCCGTAACAGAAGGAGCCAATGCAATTCAAGGAATGGAAATAGAACTGAATTATCATGTTATGCCTGAAACACTAAGCAACTTTGACGCGATAATTGTTGGAGCCCCAACCTATCACCATGACATGACTGTTGGCATGAAAAACCTTTTCGAAGAAGCAGCAGCGAAAGGCGTTAACTTGAATGGAAAAATTGGATCGGCGTTCGGGTCTTATGGATGGAGCGGCGAAGCGCCGCGATTAGTTCTTGAAATTATGAAAAACAAATTTGAAATGCAGTTAATCGAACCGCCATTACTAATCAAATACACGCCAGACCAAACTGGACTGGAAAAATGCAGAGAGTTTGGCAAGAGAATTGCCGAAAGACTTATGCACATAATTTAACATGTTCTAAATGGAGAGGCGAACGTTTTGAAAACAAAAAATGACTTAATAAATTTCATGAAGGAACAAATTAAAGTTGAAAATGAGATTGTGGACTCGCTAAATAGTGCCTTGGTTGAAGTTAAAAATCCACCTGTTAAGGGAGTTCTGAAGGGGATATCTCTAGACTCTGTCAAGCACGCAGAAATGTATGCGGCAGCCACTGAATTGCTAACAAGCGTCTCACAAGCCCTCACACAGGAACATCTAGACAAGCAGAAGGCGCTTGTGGAAAAGCACATACGCATGGAAGCAGAACTTATCAAGAAAATCAGTAAAGTGCTGCCAAGTGTTGAAAACGGGAAGGTTAAGCTCCTCTTAAAGGCAATCTTAGCGGATGAAAAAAGACATCATGAACTTTTAAAGATGGTGTTGGAGATTCTTGTTCGAGGAGAAACCATAACTGAAGCGGACTGGTGGGACCTTCTCTGGAAGAATGTTCCATTCCATGGCGCTCCTGGAGGATAGTTGCATTATATAGCTTCGCATTCACGGCGGTTTGCCCTTTCTAAAGAGTCTAGTTGACGAAATAAAAGCCCGGCAAACACCACCAGAAAGCTGAGAAAATAATGGAAGCCGATATTGTTGTACGAACAATAATTCCAATTTTTCTTTTAATAGGTTTAGGTTTCCTTTCAAGAAAAGTTGGAATCTTAAGAGCTGGTGACGAACGTATACTTAGTGCCTATGTATATTACTTTGCATTTCCAGCTTTACTCATAGTTGATTTGGCAGAAATTAGTTTCAACGAAGAAAACCTCAGATTTGTCATTGCAGGAATAACGCCAATTCTAATAGTTCTGGCAGTTTACATCTTTGTTTATCTAATATTCAGACTTTCAAAAGAAACTATTTATCTCCTAATCCTAAGCACTGTTTTTGGCAGTTTAGCTTTTTTCGGAGTGCCTTTCATAATGTTTGCTTTTCCAAGTATGGAGAGTGAAAAACTTGCAACATTGTCAGTAGCTTCTATTTCGGTTGTGAGTGTTACGATTTCCATTGCAGTTTTAGAATTGTACAAGCTGAAAGAGTCCACAGCGAAAGAGGGATTAAAGCGTGTCGCAAAAAGGCTGATGAAAAATCCGCTGATCATGTCGATTTTATTTGGTGTTCTTCTATCTTTATCCGCAATTGAAATTCCACAACCCGTATCGACTCCTTTGCACATGCTTGGAAGCACAACATCCACGGTTGCTATTTTTATGCTCGGAGTCTTCCTGTATGGAAGAAAATACACTAATATGGCTAAGGCTCTCGAATTAAGTCTACTTAGGATAGTATTCTTGCCATTAATTGCAGTAGGGGTCTCAATGCTTTTGGACGTGAGAAATATAGCAAGAGCAACACTTGTGATCATGCATGCTGTGCCCGTTGCCATTTCCATGATGGTTCTCAGCGAACGTTACGACTTTTATAAGGAAACTATTGCTTCTCTGATTCTGGTCTCCTCTCTTGGTGCAGGAATCTATCTAAACTTATGGCTCTTATTGGTAGAATAACACTAGAAAGGTTTAATTGCTTCTGAAAGTTTATCAGCAGTGGGCAAAAAGCATGGTTAAGATCATAATTGACTATGCCAAATGTGTTGGAGACGTTGATAGAATCTGCGTGGAAATATGTCCCGTCTCAGTTTTCCGCGAGGAGAAAAGTGGAAAGCCAAAAGTTGTAAATGAAGAAAGTTGCATTATGTGCAGAATATGTCAAGTTAACTGTCCAAGTCAAGCCATAGAAATTTTAACTTAAACCCCGAAAGTTCTTAGCAACTTACCTTCATTGTTCCTGATTTCTACTCTTAAATTTTCATTGGCTTGTCTTGTGGCACATTTTATGCATGGGTCGTAAGCTCTTATCACCATTTCTATCTTGTTCAAAAGTCCAGGCTTAATTTCGCCGTGCTGTATGAATTCCATTGCGGCGTCCTTCACGTTAAGGTTTATAGCGGCGTTGTTCACTTGCGTCGGTATTATCAACTTCATATTTTTCAACCGTCCATTTCTGGTTAAGTCATATTCGTGGGCAAGTGTTCCTCTAGGAGCCTCAACAACTCCGATTCCCATGCCGCCTTTAGGCTTAACCTTAACTCTAGTGTCTGTACGAGTTAAGTTCTCGTCCTCCAAAAGCTCTCTTGCTCTTTCACATGCGTACATGAGGTCTATGAGCCGGGCATAGTCGAAAAGCAGAGTGGCATGAGTAGGACTGCCAAATTTCCTTTTGAACTCTTTTAATTCTTTGTTGGCAAGCTCCGTAGAAACCTTTCTGTTTACATTCATTCTGGCAGTGGGACCGACTTGAACTATCCCGTTTGGCCATCCTAGGGCTTTTAAATAGGCAAATTTCGCATACGTCCATTCATAGTGTTTTTCTTCAACATGTTCCATATAATGTTGCGGAGTGAATTCTGATAGGAGTTTACCTTCAGGGTTTATGACGCGAATTTCGCCATCATAGAATTCCATGGCGTCGTCTTTTGTCAGAGCCATGTAACAAGTCTTGTAGTCTCCAGCTTTTTTGAAGTCTACCCAATTTTTGTCGAAAAGTTCCTTTCCAAGAGTGAGAGCTTCCCTTGTGATTGCACAGGCGTTTTCCGCTCTTTGAAGTAATTCTTTTCGTTCTTCCTCTTTAAGCGGATTGATTAAACCGCCTGGTATTACAGAAACAACGTGAACTTCACGTTTTCCAATGACATCTAAGACTTGAGCTCCGAAGCTTCTTAGCTCTATGGCTTTTTTGCCTATCTCGGGTTTTTCCTGCATAATTTGGAAAACATTTCTTCTTGACGGATCTTCTTCAAGTGAAAACCAGAAGTCTGGGAGTATTAGGAAAAAGAAGACTAGAGAATGATTGCTGATTATCTGCCCCATAAGTAGAAGTTCACGGAGTTTTCTCGCGGTTTCTGTTATTTCTGTTCCATATATGTTTTCTATGGCTTTAACAGACGCAACTACATGGGCAGTTGAGCACACACCGCATATTCTAGAAATTATGAAGGGAAGCCTTTCTGCTTCCATCCCCCGTAGAAAGTAGTCGAAACCGCGAACTTCTGTGGCGTAAAAATAAGCGTCTGAAACATTTCCAAAATCATCAAGTAGTATTGTAACTTTTCCATGTCCTTCAATCCTCGTAGTCGGTGAGATGGTTATCTCTTTTTTAATGCTCAAATAACCCTCTCCCTCGATTTGAAACGTTCGAATTTTGAAAAGATAAAGGTGTGAAAGATGAAAGGGTTGCGATAAAGTTCTTCCTTAATTTTCTCCTCTGGAATACTGGTTCTTTTTGATATCACTTGGATAAGGAATGCATACATGTCTCTTGACCTGTACATCAACGAGTCAGGTGGACCCCTGCATCCGAAACAAGTGAAGCCCGCTCTTGGACATGGCGCTCCGCAGCCCTCACGTGTGAGGGAACCCAAACAGATGAAACCTTGGCTTACCAAACACAGATGGGGGTCCGTTTCCTTCTCGTATATCCCATATAGACGGTCAAGTTTTGCTGCAATTATTTTTCGGTGGCATTCCGCGCAGACAACGGTTTCGTGACGTTCAGGCTTTTTACCACCAACTATACTTTTTAAGGTGTGAACTATCAAAAAAGGCATGGGCGGGCATCCTGGAATATAATAGTCGATGTCAACAAAGTCGCATAGTGGGTGCATCAAATCTTCCAACTCTGGAAGCTTGCTTGAATCGGCAAGAGAGTATTCCCTCTCCAAAAGCTTCTTGAGAGAAACCAGATTGCCCAAGCTTGTTATTCCACCATGAGTTGCGCATAATCCCAAAGCGACAAGAATTCTGGATTTAGCCCGTACCTCTCTAATGAAACGCTCGTCCTCTTTAGTCCTCACTCCGCCCTCAACTATTGCCAAGTCAACGTTTGGAATTTCCTTCAAGTCAACAAAGGTAGGCGAATAGACTATATCGAAATCTCCTGAAAGAATTTCAAGTAATGCCTTGCCAGCATTTAAGAAAGAAGATACGCATCCAGCGCAACATGTTAAAGAAACTATGCTAACCTTCATGGCTTTCTCACTATAATCAATAGAATGTGGCAATATGTGTTTATGAATTATGCTATATGCATGTTTAGATTTTTCTATGGTTTTAATGCCAATGGAACAACTTCTTTCTCTCTTTTTGCGCGCTTTGCTTGAGGGATATCAGGTATCAGCAACTCATAAGTTCCCTTATCTCCGACGAGTTCTGCAGCGGCTTCTAAGGTCTCTGTTACTAAGTTGCTTATTCTCTGCAATGCAATAGATACTTGCGTGCCTTTAGTAGTTAAAGTGTAAGACTTCGGGCTCTTTCTTGCGAAAACCATCTTCTTACCTTTCAGTTTCCTTAAATACTTGTATGCTCGTCTCAAGGAAATTCTGGCATTCTTCGCAAGTTTTCGTGCAGAAACTCCTTCTAAGGGAATGCTTTCATAAACCCTCCTCTCAGTTGGAGAAAACTTTGCTTTTTTAGGATCTCTTCTTGTTCTAAAATAGAATACGTAGTCGTTTTCCTTGGATGTCTCTATCAGCCCAGCTCTTTGCAGTCGGCTTAGAACTCGTGCAACGCTTTTTGTGGGTATTATGCTTTTTAAATCTTCGAAGGTTTTAGGCTCGTTTAGGAGTGTACTAAGCGTTATTTCTTCATAGCACTCAGAATGAGGCGGGAAAACATTTTCGAAGTCATTGAAATCCTTTATCAATTCATTAAGTTTGTTGCCGAATGTTGTTGTATAATATTGGTTTTGAATTTCGTCAGCTAACCCAACCTCGATTAGAGGATTGATGTATTCTTCGGCTATTGTCTTTTGGCTATGGTAATAGCCTATTTTTTTCAATTCTTGTTGAAGTCTGCCTATTGAATATCGCCCTTTAAAAATTATTTTCATTATTTGCATCCGTCTTTTGTTCTTTAATGTATTTAGCAGATTTACTACAAAATCTGGGTCTTTTATCTTTTCATGCAGTTTTCTAAATTCGTTCTTTAACTTCCAGATGTTGCATCTTGTTACGCACACGAGAGGAGTTAATGGATTACATTTCTTGCATTCTTCATCTGATCTTTTTAGAACCTCTGTTAAGCTTGACTGTTCCCATGTCCCTTTTTGCGTGTTTTGGTGGTTTTCGGATTCCATGTGCTGGGCACCTCTGTTCAGACGTATGCCACGACGGGAGGAGAAAGGAGAATTTTCAGAAGCAGTTTAACGGTTGCTCCGTTCATGACATACGTCATAAATAACATGACATACGTCATCTTTATATATCTTTCCCCCAAAAATAGAATAAAACGGTGAAAACCTTTGATTATTCCGTGCGAGGTTGCTGTAAAATCAGTCATCCCAGCAGTAAGGGCATTATTGGCTAAAGAACTTGTGGAAAAACACGGCATGAAGCAGAGTCAAGTAGCCGAAATCCTTGGCATATCCCAGTCTGCAGTAAGCAAATACAATAGAAAAGTTAGAGGACATGTTATAAAAATAGAAGAAATAGAAGAAATACAAACTCCAATAAACAACATGATAACCCTACTTGTCAAAAGAAAAAAACAAAGAACAGAGCTTTTGAAGCTCTTCTGCAAAACCTGTATAACCATACGCAAAAAGGGTTTGATGTGCCAATTCTGTCAAAAAGCAGATTCAGCTATTGAAGTAGAAGAATGTGATTTCTGCTTGATTCACTCTGATTCAAAATGAAACGAATAAAAAAGAGTATAATCTCTCCGATAAGAATTAGTTAAGATTTATTAAAATCAAAGTTTAAACAGATTTGAGGCAAAAGATTTGTCTTCATTTGATGAAAAAACCGTTCTCGATATTCTTGAAAGAGTTAGCAAAAGCGTTGTTAACATAAGCACCATAAAACTTGTTCATAACA
>CAYZEP010000003.1:0-48391 GCA_964477645.1 uncultured Candidatus Bathyarchaeia archaeon
CAAGATAAAGAAGGTTCTAACTTTGACAGTAGAACAACGCCCTAACAGTGTTGTGTTCGGAACAGACTATGCGATGTGCAATATCAAGAAACATGTCGCTTTAATAGAATCACTGGCAATTCAAAGAGAATTTAAAGAAATGATATTCTGCAAGAATTCAATCCAACTATTCAAACTAAGACTGAAATAGCGCGCAATATGAGATATGATTTAAAGGCATGTGAAATTGTAAAGTTTTTTGTAAGAATTGCTGTAAAAATCCCTTTTTTTCCTAAAACTCAAAAAGACAATAAAACTGTCCATGAAAAAAAGTTTAAACTTTTGCCTTTTTTACAGCGCGCGAGATCTTAGTGGACAGATAAAGATTAGGAACAACACAGCACCATAGAGGAACCAAATCCGGAAGTAGCTTGAAACATGCGTTTTTTAGGCCACTAGACTTGCGCTTTTCGCGAATTCAAGGAAGGCAATTAACGCGTGCGAGTGTCTTTCACTATCAGGATCATCTTACCATTCTTTTGTTTTCCTCTGAACTTACGGCCTTTCTGAAGGCTCTTGACATCTGAAGCTTCTTGTACTCAAGATAAGTTAGCTGCGACCAAGGGTAGAGCTCCTTGAACCTCTTATACGGCAGTCTGAGATCGACCTCCAGCACTTCGCCTTGGGCCGTCCTCGAGTAACGCTTGGCTCCTCCAGCGAATCTCTTGAATAATCCGTAGAGAACGTAGAGTAGCAAAGCTGTGAGAGCGAACCAGAGGAAGATTTCAGCTGGGTCCATTGCGTCTAGGCCTCTGGCTACATGCCTTCTGTTTTCTCTTTGGTTTTCACCGGCAGAACGTTTGTTCCATCGAGTCCTAGAACGTTTAGTACATCGGCTGAAGATGGAATCACTATCTTGGTCTGCTGCGAGAACGTGTCCCTGATAACGTCAAGTCTCTTGTTCAGCTGAGCGTTCTCCTTGAAGTATTGGTTTGCAGCTTCCGAAACCAGTTTTACTGCTTCGGCTTGAGCCATGGCAACGAGTTCTATTTGCTTGGCATCTCCTTCTGCCTTGAGGATGGTCGCCTGTTTTTCTCCCTGAGCCTTCAGGATTGCTCCCAGCCTTTCTTGGTCTGCGGCTTCTTTTCTGCCTGTGGCGAGCAGTCGTATCTGTCGTCTTTCTTGTTCAGCCGTCTTCTGCTTGTGCATCGCCAACTGAATGTCGCTCGGCGGATCGATTCGTTGAAGCTCAATTCTGTTGACTTTGGTTCCCCACTTGTCAGTTGCCTGATCCAGCACGCTTCGGAGTTCGACGTTGATTTTCTCTCGCGATGTCAAACAAACGTCAAGAGACATTTCTCCTACGATGTTCCTCAATGTCGTTTGGGCCAACTTCACGATTGCAAGCTCAAAATCCTCGATTTCGTATATTGCCCGTTTGGGATCGATGACCTGATAGTAGATAACAGCGTCAATGGTGACGACCACGTTGTCTTCAGTGATGATTTCTTGGGGCGGAACGTCGATTACTTGCTCTCTCATGTTGACGCGATACATTCTTTGAACGACGGGTATGATGAATCGAAGTCCGGGGTCAGCAGTCCTTTCGTAAGCGTTCCATCTTTCCACTAAACCTTTTTCGTATTGGTTTACTTTCCTGATTCCCGAAGCCAGTATGATGGCTACCACTACCGTTACGATGGCCACTATTCCGGCTGTTATTTCTAGTTCATACATTTTCTCCTAATCCACCTCTTCCACTATGAGACTGACTCCTTCAACCCTCACCACTCTTACTTTGGCACCTTCTTCTATAACCTTGTCATAAACCGGCCGGCAAAACCAAAGTTCGCCCAGCAGTCTTATCACGCCGCCCTCAACAGGGTCAATGTCCGTCTTAGCCACTGATTCCCGGCCTACCAGCGCGTCCACGTTCGTACGAGTAGGGCTCACGTTCAGTTTCTCCAGCAACCCACCGCCGTGCACCTCTTCTATCTTGAACTCACAGTCCTTCAAATGGTTGAGTCGCCGTATGAGTTCTCCCAAATCGTCAGTGCTCACATGCAGCGTATAATCTCCGTTTTTGCGCTTCATCGTATACGTTATCCTGTACTGCTCCGCGAACTTGTCCAGCGTCTGAGCCAGCTTCAACTCGTCCGCTTTGACCGTGAGGGTTATTCTCATCGTCATCCATTATTCAATGATGACTATTGAGTATTTAAGGTTATTGCAGCTTATTGATTAGTATTGAAGGCTATAGATGTACGGGTTAATTTTCTAATAGTGAGCGCTCACGCGGAATAGCTACTTCTCGTTAGCCATACGATAAGAATCATAATCTGGCTCGTACAGAATGCCATCATTGACCAAATCCTTGGCAACTGCAAGCGCGCGCATTTAGATAACACATAGGCTACCCCTGAGCGTTTCCACTCCTCTCAAATTTTACAAGTTGGGGAAATCAGAAATGAATAGGTAACAATGATATTGTAAAATATTGAAATGCGCGCGCTAAATTTCGATAGACTGGCCTTTTGACTGTTTCTTTCTGCATTGATCAAGTATGTCCACTGCACGGCGTATGTGCGGAATTGTAATTGAGCCGCCGACCACCAACGCAACGTTTAAGGCTTCAAAAAACTCTTTGTCAGAAATACCCTCTTGAATACAACGGATAACATGGTAAGTTATGCAATCATTACAGCGTAATACTGTAGAAGCTACTAAACCCAGCAACTCCTTTGTTTTGACATCTAGAGCGCCCTTTTCGTATGCACGACTGTCCAACGCGAAAAACCGTTTAATTCCAAGATTGTTGGCAGAGAGAATGCGTGCGTTCATACGCTCGCGATAACGTCTAAAGTCTTCAAGATCATCCAACTTAATCCCACAACCTCCTTAACTGTCAACACTAAATAAGATTTTATTTCTATGTTTGTTATGGCGTACAATAAGGACAAAACTTAACTTTAGAAGGTACGTGAAAAGACGATAGGTGCGCACGTTGTCTAAAGAGATTAGGCTTCTTGAAAAACTGTCAAACGCTTTTGGACCTTCTGGAAACGAAGAAGACGTAGCTGAGATCCTCAGAAAAGAGCTTGAGGGATACGCTGATGAGACACGTGTTGACAAGCTTGGAAACATAATCTTCCACCACAACGGAAAGGATGGGTATCCCAAAATTATGCTTTCGGCGCATATGGATGAAGTAGGCTTCATAATCACCTTCATAGAAGAGAACGGCTTCCTCCGCTTCGACACGCTCGGAGGCATCACCAACAACATCATGCTTGGACAGAGAATAATTCTCCGAGGAAACAAAGGACTCATCAAAGGAATAATCGGTACGAAACCTCCACACATTATGACGCCTGAGGAACAGAACAAGATTATACCCAAAGAAGACCTTTTCATCGACATCGGAGCCGACAATATCAACCAAGCACAAGAAAAAGGCGCAGATGTAGGAACGATGAGCGTCTTTGATGTTGAATTCACAGACTTAGGAGATGGATATTTCAGAGGCAAAGCGTTTGATGACAGAGCAGGATGCACAGTCCTCGCGGAAGTGTTCAAATCTATGAAAGATTCTCCATACAACATTGTAGCCGTTGGATCCGTCCAGGAAGAGCTTGGAATAAGAGGAGCGAAAACCGCAGCTTGGCAGGTGGACCCTGATTATGGGCTAGCCTTAGAAGGAACATTCGTAGCGGATGTTCCGAACACCAGACCAGATAGAGTGTCATCTAAGATTAAAGGTGGTCCTGTTCTAACAATATTGGATAGGACAACTTTCACTCATCCAATGATCCTTAAAACACTAATCAAAATAGGAAGAGAAAAATCAATACCATTTCAGTTCAAAAAGGTGCCGATGGGCGGAACAGACGCAGGCGCAATCCATCTGACAAAGGCAGGCATACCAAGCGGAACCGTAGCCGTGCCCTGCAGATACATTCATGGACCTGCCTCAATCATACACGCTGATGACTTGAAAAACGCAATAAGACTAGTAAGCGAATTTGTAAAAACCATATCGTCAAAATAAGTGCATCAACAACCAAAAACAGTTTGTTGTTGAACACATGAAGTTATCCAAAAAAGGTTTAAGAAACGTAACGTCGATTAGTTTTAATTCTCAGCGGTGAACATCTTGGGCAAACGAAGTCACCCCTACATTCCAAATTCCCTACCAGAAGTCAAAAAGAAAATGATGCATGAAATAGGCATAAAAAACATAGAAGAACTTTATGCGGATATATCCGAAAAATATCGGTTAAAGAAAGTATTGAATCTTCCAGAGGCTTTATCGGAGTTTGAAATGAAGAAACATGTGGAAACCTTACTTTCTAAGAACAAAACATGCAACGACATGCCTGTGTTCTTGGGTGCTGGATGCTGGCCACATTATGTGCCAGCAGTTGTTAAGGAAATCGTCCAGCGCAGCGAACTGCTCACTTCTTACACGCCTTATCAGCCAGAAATTTCGCAGGGTATGCTTCAAGCCCTTTTTGAATATCAAAGCATGATTTGCGAGTTAACGGGAATGGAAGTTGCCAACTGTTCCATGTATGATTGGGCTTCAGCCTTAGGTGAAGCCGCCCGCATGGCATCTCGCATAAAAGGGCGAAGTGAAATTTTGGTTCCCAAGATTATCCATCCAGAGAGAGCAGCTACTCTAGAAGCTTATGGTGAGTCTGCTGGAATCTCAATCAAGTATTTGCGGTATAACGCCCAAGACGGGTTGGTTAGCCCAAAAGATTTGAAAGCTAAAATCTCAGACAAAACGGCAGCAGTTTACGTTGAAAACCCTTCCTACCTAGGATTTATTGAGGAGCATGTTGACGAAATTAGCAAAGAAGCGCATGCACATGGTGCTCTCTTCATAGTTGGTGTGGACCCGACTTCGCTTGGAATTTTAAAGCCGCCAGGCGATTATGGCGCTGACATTGTGATTGGTGAGGCACAACCTCTCGGGAATTTTATGAATTTTGGCGGTCCACTTTTAGGAATCTTCGCTTGCCGCGACGATTTGAACATGATTAGGCAGATGCCAGGTCGCATAATCGGAATGACAACAACACAGGACGGCAGTCAACAAGGTTTTTGCATGGCTTTGCAAACCCGTGAACAGCACATCAGACGTGAGAAGGCAACATCCAACATCTGTTCTAACGAAGCTTTATGCGCCGTAGCCTCAGCCGTTTATATGGCTTTGCTTGGACCTGAAGGCTTGCACGAACTTGGAGAAACAATCATGTATAAAGCCAATTACGCCATGCAACTGATTTCAAAAATAACCCGCGTTAAGGTTCCGATTTTCAAATCTGCCCACTTCAAAGAATTCACAGTTAACTTTGATGAAGCTGGGTTGAGCGTTAAAGAAGTCAACAAAAAACTTTTGCAACGTCAAATTCACGGCGGAAAAGACATTTCAAAGGAGTTTCCAGAACTTGGCGAAACAGCCCTTTACTGCGTGACTGAAATACACTCCAAAGAGGAAATTGAGCTATTAGCAGAAGCTTTAGAGGAGATTTTGGTTGGTTGAGGGGGGTGAAAAAGATGGTTAAGCAGGCAAGTTGGAATGAGCCGGTGATTTTTTCCCTTGGAAGAAAAGGGAGAAGAGGGCATATTCCGCCAAAAACTGAAGAGGAGATTAGGCAAGCTTTAGGCAAATTAAGCTCGCTTGTGCCAGAGAGCATGCGACGTGCATTTAAGATTGGGCTTCCAGAGCTTTCAGAAGTTGAGGTTATGCGTCATTTTCTGCGTTTGTCGCAAATGAGTTATGGAGTGGATTCTGGCTTGTATCCGCTTGGAAGCTGCACGATGAAGTATAATCCGAAAATAAATGATTTGCTCGCGAGTTTGCCAAGCTTAGGCATGCTTAATCCGTACCAAGATGAGAGTACTGTTCAGGGCATACTTGAAATTCTTTATAGACTTGAGCGGTGGCTTGCTGAGATTACTGGAACATGTGAAGTTTGTTTTCAGCCTGCTGCTGGTGCGCATGGTGAGTTTTTGGGCACGTTGTTGATGCGTGCATATCATAAGTTGAATGGAGATTGTGGAAAGCGAAGCGAAATTATTGTTCCAGATTCGGCGCATGGCACAAATCCTGCAAGTGCAGCTATGGCAGGATTCAACGTTGTTGTTGTTCCATCTGATGACGGTGGCTGTGTTAGTTTGGGGGCTTTGAAGGCTGCTGTTTCTGAGCGGACAGCGGGTTTGATGCTTACTAATCCTAATACTTTGGGGATTTTTGAGAGGAATATTGACGAGATAGCAAGAATTGTTCATGAGGCTGGCGGGCTACTTTATTATGATGGTGCAAACTTGAATCCGCTGTTGTGTAAGGCTAGACCTGGCGACATGGGCTTCGACATAGTTCACATAAACATTCACAAAACTTTTGGTACGCCCCATGGTGGAGGTGGTCCTGGAGCAGGTCCTGTTGGAGTTTCTGAGAAATTAGCTAAGTTTTTGCCTGTTCCGCGCATAGTTTTTGATGGTAGGCGTTACTGTTTGGATTATGATAAGCCACATAGCATTGGAAAAATCCGCGGTTTTTACGGGAATGTTGCGGTTCTTTTGAGAGCGTATGCATACATCTTAAGTTTAGGCTATGAGGGTTTGAGAGAAGTGGCGGAAGTCTCTGTTTTGAACGCCAACTACCTGATGAAGAGGCTTAAAGAGGTTAGGGGCTTAACGCTTCCATACGACAGTGAAAAACCGAGAAAGCATGAGTGTGTCTTCAGCGCTAAGCCTTTAAAAAATGAGACAGGTGTTTCAGCCTTAAACATTGCTAAACGCTTACTTGACTATGGATTGCATGCGCCAACTATTTATTTTCCGCTTATCGTTGATGAAGCGCTAATGATAGAACCTACGGAAACATTTGAGAAGGAAGAGCTTGACCGCTTTGTTGACGCTGTGAGGAAGATTTGTGAGGAAGCTTACACAAACCCAGAAACTGTTTTGAATGCGCCCTATACTACTGCTGTTTCGCGTTTGGATGAAGTAAAAGCTTCGCATCCTAGAACTATGGCTTTGAGTTGGCGAATGTATCTTAAGAGGAATAGACAAAATCTGTAGTTTTGTGGCAATAGTTTATATGATGCATTTGCTCTTATCCATGGACAATAAGTGGAAGTGGAAAAGGTTTGACAGAACTGGAAGATAAGGTGCGTGAAGCAGCGGGCAAGGTTGTTGACCCTGAGACTGGTTTAACTTTTGCTGAGATGCACATGATTACCAATGTTAAGGAGGAAGAGTCGGGCGTAGTTAAGGTGGACTTTATTCCTTCAAGTCCCTTCTGTCCAATCGCTTTTAAGTTGGCTATGGATGTTAAGAATGCGGCTGTGAAGGTTGCTGGCGTTAAGAAAGCCTTTGTTTACTGTCGTGGGCACATGATGGAGCAGCAGATTAACGAGATGACAAATAAAGAGCAGTAGAAACAGCGAAAACATTAACTTGTCTATCTTCTTTTTGCCATATGGAGAATGGTGAAGCCATGCGTGTTAATGGCGAGCATGAAATCTACTGTTGTGGTGCACGCGTGCGAATTTCAGAGAAAGGCATAGAAGTTTTAAGCGAACCCACTGTTGAGTATTGCCCTTTGCACGAGGCTATGTACGGAACCAAGAAGATTGATTCTGAGGCAGTGCGAAAAAGTGTGGAAATGAAGATTGCTGGTTATGGCTTTTGTTGTAGAAATCGCTCTTTTAATGCTGAATCAATTGTGGCTTATGGGGCTTCTGAAATGATGCGAGTCTGGCTTGAGAAACATCTTATTGACTGTGCGGTTGTTGTTTGTGAGGGAGCTGGAACAGTCATAACATCCAACGGAAGCCTTGTGCAAGCCATCGGAGCGCGTTTAACTGGCATAATTAAAACTTCGCCTATTCCAGAAATTATTAAGCGCATTGAAGCGGACGGTGGAGTTGTTTTGGATAAGGCTAGTGCACGGATTGATCAGGTTGAAGGTGTGAAGCAGGCTTTTAATTTGGGATTTAGGCGTGTTGCTGTTAGTGTTGCTGGCTTCCAAGCAAGAGCCATAAGTGAAATCAGAGATTTTGAGGCTGCTGCAAGGACGGATGTTTTGGTCTTTTCCGTCTGCAACACATGTGTACGCGATGCGAATGTGAAGCACATAGTCAAAGCTGATGTTGTCTGTGCCAGCGCTTCGAAACTGCTTCGAAACGAAATCGGCAACAAGGCATTATTACAATTGGGTGTGACAATCCCTGTTTATGCTTTAACTGAGAAGGGTAAAAGGCTTGTTTTGGCTTATTTAGCCGAGTTTAAGGATAAACTTGTTGTTTTTAGAACAAGGAACTTACCATATCAAGCAGAAAGCAAAGGACCAAAACTTAAAGGCTATGCGAATAAGCAAGCGCTTTAGGCTAAATCTATAGGTTTCAATATTGGAATGTTGCCAATAGTTTTATTAGGTAGAAGCACGACACTTCAAGGTCAAATTTCAATGGTGGTTTATGAATATGGGAAATAAGAATATTTCAAGACTTGGAGTTCTAATGATTGTTGCGCTTTTGGCAAGTTCGCAAATCACTTTCACGGTCGCCGCTGATAGCTCATCCGATGCATACGTCAAAGTTGCTGTCCTAGACTCAACGGCAGTGCCACCGTACGGGGTAGGTGGTAATGGTAACTATTTTTCAGAAGCAATAGACGTACTGGACAAGGATCCTTACATCCTACCTGAAGTTGTGACTAATGCCCAAATACAAGCGGGTATTCTAGACGACTATGACGTGCTTGTTCTCCCCGACAACTGGCCGGCACTCGCGGCTAACCCCATGATCTTCGACTTCTGGAACAACAGCGGAGGAGGAATTGTAGCCCTCGACAGCGCAATCGAATTTCTATGCTACGCTGGCATCTTGCCCTCTGAATCAGCCGGTGACAACGGATATGGAGTCTACTGGGACTACAACACCATGGGCACGGCAACGATTTCAGCAGCCCACCCAGTAACAGAAGGATACACAATTGGTGAAAACATTACTGGATACTCGGGTGACGCAAGATACAATGTTACAGCCCTAGCAGGTACAACAGGCTATCCTTACTACACACAGCTCGCCAAGGAACTTGCAAATGCTAACTTCTCATACGTGTCTGCTTACGAACCGCCGACGCCAGGAGGAAAAGTTGTGCACATATGGATGGAAGATCCTGAAAACCTCCCAACAAGACTCATACTATTGAACGCCGTTAGATGGGCTGGCAATGGACCTACATTGGCACAGTTATTAGGGCTGGATATTCTAGAAGATCGCATAGCCGCTTTGGAAGGTCAAATAGCTACTTTACAGGGTCAACTAACTGCCTTACAGGGTCAAGCAGACGCCTTAGAGGACCAAGTAACTGCCTTAGAAGATCAAATTGCCGCTTTGGAAGGTCAATTAGCAGACTTAGAAGATGCACTAACAGCTCAGATCAACAGCTTGGAAACGGACCTCGACACCCTAACAAATCAAACCGACGACTTAGAGGCAAAGTTGAATACAGCAACAATGATTAGCTATGGAGGAATCGCCGCCGGCATCATCGGCGTAGTAATAGCAGCTGTTGCTATAGCGCTAACTAGCAAAAAACCAAAACCTGTCCCATAACCCCTATTTTTTTACGCAAGCACACGCTATAAGAAACAGTTTTTGTCAATGTATAATTTAATATTCCCAGCATAAAATTTAATTTTATTAGTCCCTTTATGCTTAGAGAAAACCATGCGGTGAAAGAATGAAAGATTCTGAAAGTTGGATTTTCCAGCCAGAATTCGAAAAAATGCCAAGAAATAAACTTATAGAGCTACAAGAAGAGCGCCTCAGAAAAATTGTGAGACATTGTTATGAAAAAGTTCCTGTTTACAGAAGCAAATTCAAGGATGCCGGAATCACCCCTGATGACATAAGAACTCTTGACGATTTGGAAAAAATTCCCTTCACTGAAAAGGAAGATCTGCGGAAAGCATATCCTTATGGGATGTTAGCTGCTGAGTTAAGCGATGTTCTCGAGTTACACGCAAGCTCTGGAACAACTGGACACCCAACAACATGCGCATACACGAAAAGAGACTTAGAAGTTTGGTCAAAAGTCATGGCGAGAATATACGCTTCTGCTGGAACAAAGAAGGGCGATATCGTGCAGAACGCATACGGGTACGGCTTGTTCACAGGAGGATTAGGCTTCCATTATGGAGCATTAGAAATAGGTGCCACAGTTTTACCCATCGCTGCAGGCGAAACAGAACGACAGTTAAGCCTTGCAAAAGAGTACGGAACAACAGTACTTGCATGCACACCAAGTTACGCAGCCTACATGGGCAGATACGCAAAAGAACAACTTGGAATAGACCCAGCAAAGGATCTAAAATGGAAAAGCGGAATATTCGGTGCAGAAGCATGGTCTGAAGAGCTAAGAGAAAGAATAGAAGAGCTTTTAGGACTTGAAGCCTTCGACATTTACGGCTTGTCAGAAGTTATTGGGCCTGGAGTATCTGTTGAATGCTCTGCACATAATGGACTACACATTCAAGAAGACCACTTTCTGCCAGAAATAATCAACCCCAAAACTGGTGAAAGAATCGCTGAGGGTGAAACAGGAGAGCTCATCCTAACAACCTTAACAAGAGAAGCAACTCCCGTTCTTAGGTTCAAAACTGGCGACATGACTTCTCTTCGAACTGAAGAATGCACCTGTGGCAGAACCTTCGGAAGGATGAATAGAGTCTTTGGAAGAGCAGATGACATGCTAAAGGTAAGAGGAGTAAAATTCTGGCCAAAAACAGTTGAACACGCACTATTATGTGTTAACGGTGCATCAGAAAACTATGAGATAATTATTGAACGCCCACAAGAACTAGATGTCATGACCCTACGCATAGAGCCTGACAAAAAATTATTTGAAAGCGTGGGCGGGGACTTGTTAAAATTACAAAACCTAGCCAAGGAAATAGAGGAACATGTCAAATCCATTGTTGGAGTAAAAGCAAATGTTGAACTGGCTTCTTACGGAACCCTACCACGATTTATGGGAAAAGCCAAAAGGGTAAAGGACTTAAGAAAAACATATAAAAATGCAAACTAATGTGAGGGAAGATAAATCATGGAAAAATTGCTCTGGAAGCCTTCTGAAAAACGCATAAAACAAGCCAACATAACTCGGTTTATCGACTTTGTCAATAGGAAATACAGTCTTGAAATTGGTTCTTACGCCCAACTGTATACGTGGTCAGTTGAAAATATACCCGATTTTTGGGCGGCCATGTGGGAGTTTGGAGGGATAATAGCTTCCCGCAATTATGATAAGGTGATAGACGACATAAGCAAGTTTCCCGGCGCAAAGTGGTTCGTAGGTGCAAGATTAAATTTCGCTGAGAACCTTTTAAGATGTAAGGACAACCGTGTAGCTTTCATATTTAGAGGAGAAACTCAGAAATCAACCAAGATGACCTTTGCAGAGCTATATAACCAAGTGGCACGCTTAGCAAAATCGTTGCGCGAGATAGATGTTGTTCCAGGAGACCGAGTGGTTGCTTACATGCCTAATTTGATGGAAACAGCCATTGCCATGCTTGCCGCAACCAGCATCGGCGCCGTATGGGCTTCTTGTGGTGCTGATCTCGGCGCGCCAGCAGCGTTGGATCGTCTTGGTCAGATTGAGCCTAAGGTTTTGTTTGTGGCTGATGGATATTTGTATAAAGGGAAGACCTTTAACACTCTAACTAATTCTGAAATAATTGCCAAAGAGATTCCCTCGCTGGAGAAAGTTATTGTAGTTTCATATTTGCAAGAGAAGCCCGATATTAGAAATATTTCTAACGCTGTGCATTATGAGGATTTTCTATCGCCAGAAAAACAACCGAAAATTCAGTTCGAACAATTACCTTTCGATCATCCAGCGTATATCATGTTTTCCTCAGGAACAACCGGTAAGCCAAAGTGTATGGTACAAGGAGCTGGTGGTGTCCTTATCAATCACTTAAAGGAGTTGATGCTCCACACTGATCTAAAACGAGAAGACACTATAATGTATATAACAGGTTGCAGCTGGATGATGTGGAATTGGCTTTTAAGCTCGTTAGCGATAGGCGCTACCATAGTATTGTACGACGGCAATCCAAATTATCCCAATCCAGATGCTATGTGGAAATTAATCCAGGATGAAAAAATAACCATTTTCGGCTGCAGCGCAAGTTACATAAATTATCTTCGAAGCCAAGGAGTCAAGCATGGAAAAGACTACGATTTGTCATCCTTACGAGAAATATCCCAAACTGGCTCACCTCTTTCAGCTGAGGGATTTGAATACGTTTATGAAGCGATCAAAAAGGATGTGCATTTCAATTCTATTTCAGGCGGCACAGACATCAATGGTTGCTTCGCCGCTGGGAGTCCCACTCTTTCTGTGCATGCTGGTGAATTGCAGGCTCCAGCATTAGGAATGAAAGTGAAGGCTTATGACGAAAAAGGCAATCCTACCCTTGATGAGCAAGGAGAACTTGTTTGTGAAGCCCCTTCTCCATCAATGCCACTTTATTTCTGGAATGATCCCAAAAATGAAAGGTATTTAGACGCTTACTTTAGATTCTATTCCGATAAAAATGTATGGAGACATGGGGACTATATCATAATTCACAGCGGCACAGGCGGAATAACAATGTACGGCCGTTCCGACGCAGTTTTGAAGCCTTCAGGAGTACGCATAGGCACAGCTGAAATATACAACATTGTGGAGAAACTACCCGAAATTGCTGATAGCGTAGCCGTAGGGCAAGATTGGAAGGGAGATCAACGTGTCATTCTATTTGTTAAGCTGGCTTCTGGACACAGTTTAACAGAAGATTTAAAGGGCAAGATAAAGAAAAACCTGCGCGAAAATGCTTCCCCAAGACATGTTCCAGCCTTAATTATCGAAGTGCCAGATATTCCTTACACCTTCAACATGAAGAAGGTTGAAAGTGCAGTTACGAACATAATACATGGCAGGCCAGTAACGAATAGAGATGCCCTAATTAATCCAGAATCGCTGGATTACTTCGAGAAGATTCTTCCTGAGCTTCAAAGGGACTAACCCTTCAGTTTAGAAGGAGAGAGCTTTCAAGCGTTACAAAGTTGGTTGGAGCTTGGGCTTTTGTTTTGTGACTTGTTCAACTATTTTCCAGAAATCCTCCTCAGTTAAGCCTTTCCGCAACTCTTTCATCAGCTTTTTGATTTGGTAAAATGTCATTTGTGTTCCGCCCTTGTCTAGGCCTTCTTGCGTGCTTTTTATCCTTCTGACTATTTCGTCTATCTGCCATGGTACAGCTTTGATTCCCGCCGACGCCAAACGACTTTTAACCAACTGTCTTTCAGTTTGTCTGCCCAGATAGAATTGTGTTTCTCTTTCAACAATTTCAGGTGGAAAAGGTTCATATATAAGAGGGTGGGCTAGCATGCCGCTGACATGCTCATCTACTTCATGGTAAAAGGCGTTTTCGCCTATTATTGGCTTGTGAAATTGTATTGGTAAGGCGAAACTTTTCTCAGCCAGTTGTGAAAGCCTATAAAGCTTGTTCATGTCTATTCCAGTGTCCACATCGTAGAGCAGTTCCAAAGCGACAACAACTTCCTCTAAGGGTGCAACCCCCGCCCTTTCACCAAACCCAGCAATACAAGTATGCACGTAGGCTACGCCTTCCTCCACAGCCGCCAAGGTGTTTGCTGTTGCCAAACCAAAGTCGTTGTGGCAATGAACTGACAGCGGAACTTCTTTACCTAGTGCTTCCAGAAGGCCTTCTCTGATGTGTGAAACTAGGTAACGCGTTGATAAAGGCCTTAAAAATCCAACAGTATCTGCAATTACCAGTCGATCCGCACCAGCTTTCACTGCTGATTCAAAAATTTGCAAAATATCTTGAAGCGGCGTTCTTGAAGCATCTTCTAAAACAAAATCCACGGTCGCACCGTGTTTTTTTGCATATTTGATACAGTCGACAGTCTTTTCTAAAACTTGTTCTTTGGTCATCTTCAACTTGTATTGAAGGTTAAGTCCATTAAAAGGGGTGGATATTAGGATTTCTCTTATACCGCATTCTAGACAAGCATCTATGTCGCCTTTAGCTATGCGTGCTGACGCTGCGAGGCGTGCCTGCTGAAATCCCTCATTTGCGATTCTTCTAACATCGTTCTTTTCTTCTGCAGAAGCTGCAGGAAACCCAACGGTTATTATTGATGCGCCTGTCTCATCTATCATTTTGGCGAGCTTAACTTTCTCTACATAAGTCAAAAACACTGTTGGGGTTTGCACTCCTTCCCTTAAGGTTTCATCCCATATGAAAACTCTTTCAGGAAGCTTAGAGGGTAGATTTTTCCTCATGCGGTTATAGTTTGCTATTAACCCTTGAGCTTCAAGTTTTTTGAATATTGTTTTTCTCATTTAACACACTCACCAATAAAGCAGAGCGAGACGCACTATGCTATTTCTACACTCATTCATATAAAAATTGACTTCATTCACGACTTCAAAACTCAGAAGAGCATTCAAGGAAAAGTCTTTTATTCTTACTAAAGCAGTTGTGAAGGCAAAGGTGTCTGGTTTGGGAGACGACTCAGGCAGTATATGGCTTGGAGCTTTCATCGGCTTTCTCATCATTGCTATTCTCGGATGGGCACTACCAATAATTGCCCATTTAGTCGGTGGATTCGTGGCTGGGTTGATAGCCAGAGGCGGAATAGGCAGAGGAGCAGTAGCTGGCTTTCTTGCCGGAATTTTTGGTGGATTAATTGTCGCATTGTTTGCAATAATCGGTTTAGTGGCTGTAGGTGGAATCTTTGGAGGATTCTTAGGCGGATTAATAGGTGGTATAGTAGGTACTGTCATAGCGATAATGGCAATAATACTTAGCCTATTTGGAGCAATAGTGGCAGCTATTGGAGGACTCATCGGCGGAGCAATAGCAAGCTGATTATTCTTCCAGTCTCCTTACGTTCTCTCCGACACTATAAAGGAAAATACGTGCTGAAGAGGGACCTAAGCGGCTAAATTTCTTGCCTAGTTCCTTAATAGCTAACGCGTAATTTTCGGATTTATCAAGGCTGTCGAGGTAAGATTGGAATGACCCAAATTCCTTTTTAATATTTTGAAACTGCTTCGCGTTGCTGATTGTTGCCGTTATTTTTGCTCTATTCCTCACGATCCCCGCGTCGCTCATAAGTCGATTTACATCGTCTTCATCGAATTTTGCAACTTCATTAATGGAGAAATTCTTGAAAACTCTTTTGAAGTTAGGCCATTTCTCATCGATCATTTTCCAGCTTAGTCCTGCCAAAAAGATGACTCTTGTCATGTTTTCGAAATAGGCGTCATCGCTTGATGCTCGTCTGTCACGATACATCCATTTTGGAGGACTCCAGCTTCCTTCACTCACACTTTTCACCTCCTTTAGCCTCTAAAACTTCGCTTTATTCTGCATCTTCTTGCTTCTGCTTCCGTAGTCGCACAGATCTATGATTGGGCATTCGGGGCATTTTGGGTTTTGGGCTCTGCAAGTGTATTTTGCCAGAAGCCAGAACAAACCACCTGTTCTTTCTCCTTTTTCCCATGGTATGAAGTAGTTAAGGGCGTTTTGAATTTCCTCATACTTGGCGTCTGGTTTAACCAAGCCCAGCCTTTTCGCTATTCTCTCCATGTGGGTGTCTACAACCGTAACTTCAGCATAGGAATGCCGCTGGGCAAGCAAAACGTCAGCTGTTTTCTTGCCGATTCCAGGCAACTCCATGAGCTTTTCCCTCGCTTCTTCCTTCGGCAAATTAAGAACTGTGGAGATGTCTCCTCCAAACTTTTCTAAAACTGCCTGAGAAACCTCTTTAATCCTTTTCGATTTGACGTTATAGAGGCCGCCGCTTTTGATCGCTTCCTTTATCTCCTCGGTTTTCGCTTTTGCTAGGACTTCTGGTTTTACTTTAAACTTTGCGGTTAATCCTTTGTAGGCTCTTATGCAGTTTGTTTCGCTTGTGTTTTGTGAAAGTACTGTAATTATTAGGTTTTTGAAAGGGTCTGTTGAGATTTCTTCAGGGTATTCCACGGGCCACCAGTAACGACCATATTTCTCCTCTAGAATCGGAATGTATTTTGGGTCTAGAGTTTTCATTGTTTTTCCTTCGTACAATTGTAAGTGATATATACTGTTTCAAAATATAATTGTTAGTAAAGCAGTTGTGGAGGTGAGTTCTTTTGATTAAGGGGATTTGTCACGTTACGTTTTCAGTTTCGGATATGAAGAGGACTGTGAATTTCTATGAGAATGTTCTAGGTTTGAAGAAGAAGGCTGAATGGGGCAATTATGTTATTTTTGATGTGGGCGGGGTGGAGTTTTCTTTCGGGCTTAGGGAGAGGTTTCAGATGTATTTGCTTGTTGATGATGTTGATGTTGCGTACAAGGCTTTGAAGGACAAAGGTGTGCAGTTTGTTTCTGAGCCAAAAGATCAGTTCTGGGGAGGACGTACAGCTGAGTTTGCTGATCCTGATGGAAACAAATTCATTCTAGAATCTTTCAAGAAATAGGCGTATGTGTCTCTTCTATTTTTTTATTCTTTGTGAAGCATGCTGCTCAGTTTAGCGAATTTCATGCAGTTTTTGGAGGTTTCTCCGAAAGAGTTTATATAGAAACCTTGGAAAATATTTGGCGAATAGGTTTGAGTTGGTGAATGTGCTTTGGATTTTGAGTTGACTGCTGAGCAGAAAATGATAGTTGACACAGCCTCTGAAATAGCAAAAGATTATGGTCCAGAATATTGGAGAGAAAAAGACAAGAAGCATGAGTTTCCCGAAGATTTCTGGAAGAGCCTAGTGGATGCAGGTTTTACAGGCATTGTTATCCCAGAGAATTATGATGGAGGCGGTATGGGAATGTTCGAAATGATTCTAGCCATGGAAACACTGGTTTCTGAAGGTTGCGGATTGGCTGGAGAATGGTTCTTGTGTTTGTCTTCTGTTTTTGGAGGTTTATCAATAGCGAAGCATGGAAATGAAAGTCAAAAGGCGAAATATTTGCCGAAAATTGCTAAAGGTATGGAGTTTTGTTTGGCTTTAACCGAACCTGACGCTGGGACAAACACCTTAAACACTAAGACAATGGCTGTAAAAGAGGGAGATGGGTACAGAGTCAATGGGCAGAAAATGTTTATCTCTGGTGCTGATAGGGCTAAGGGAATGTTGCTTGTGACAAGAACGACTCCTTTGGAAGAGGTTTCAAAAAGAACTTTGGGTTTGAGCTTGTTTGTTGTGGATTTGCCGAATCCGGCTGTTGAAATCATTCCTATAGAGAAGCATGGGATTAATTATTCAAAGACTTTTGAGGTTTTCATTAGCGACCTTAAGGTTCCAGAGGAGAGTTTGTTAGGCGAGGTGGATAAGGGTTGGTATCTTGTTTTGGATACGCTTAATCCAGAGCGTATGAGTTTTTCTGCGGCTGCATGTGGCTTGGGACTTTTAGCGATTAAGAAGGCTGTTGAATATGCTAAAGAGCGCAAGGTTTTCGATGCGCCTATTGGTTCGCATCAGGCTGTACAGTTTCCGTTGGCTGAAGCTAAGGCTAAAATTGAGGCTGCTAGATTGCTGAATTACAATGCTGCTTGGCTTTATGATAGAGACCAGGATTGCGGAGCTGAGGCTAACATGGCTAAGGTTGCTGCTGTGGAAGCAGGTACTGAAGCTGTTTACCATGCGATGCAGACTTTCGGCGGTTATGGCTATACGGTGGAGTATGATGTGGAGCGCTGGTGGAGAGAAGTGAATCTGATTAGGCTGGCGCCTGTTACGCATCAGATGGCTTTGGCATTTATCGGTCAACACGTTTTAGGCTTGCCAAAATCCTACTGAATATTATCACTTGACGGACTGATAGAGAATGCCTCTAGTGATAAAAAATGAGTAACACTAAACCATTAAGATGTCAGAAGTGCGGAAAACTTTTGGGTTATGTGACTGTGATTGCAAAGGGTCTAACATCTTTACCGCAACCACTTCAAGACGTGAAACTGGTTGCTATTTGCATGGAATGTTTCCAGAAGAAAAAGTAATTTATGCTCATGTAAAATTCTGTTTTTGCTTGAAAAAGTTTTTAACAACACAGCAAACAAGTAGCTTCTGTTCAATAGGTGAAAATTAATGAAAATTAAGAAAATTGCAGTTTTAGGCGCAGGTTTAATGGGTCATGGAATAACGCAAGTGGCTGCTCAAGTCGGCAAGTACGATGTTACCATGCGTGACATTGAACAAAAATTCGTTGACAACGGCATGAACATGATACGTGGAAGCCTACAAAAATTTGTAAGTAAAGGGCAAATAACAGAAGCGCAGATGAAAGAAACCCTAGCACGCATCCACCTAACCTTAGACCTTGAAGAGGCAGTTTCAGACGCCGACCTAATAATCGAAGCAGTGCCAGAGAACATGGAACTAAAAAAAGCCACATTCAAAGAAGTCGATGGTTATGCACCATCACACGCTATAATCGCATCAAACACGTCATCTGTCAGCATAACAGAACTTGCATCCGCAACAAAACGTCCAGAAAAAGTCGCTGGAATGCACTTTTTCAATCCACCACAACTAATGAAGCTCATCGAAATAGTAAAAGGGGCAAAAACCTCAGATGAAACCATACAAACAATCCTTGAAGTAGCCCAAGAAATGGAAAAAGAAACAGTAATCGTCAAAAAAGACTGCCCCGGCTTCATAGTAAACCGAATATTAATCCCAGCCCTAAATGAAGCAGTAGCTCTATGCTGGGAAGGCATAGCCGAAAGAGATGACATAGACAAAGCCATAAAACTCGGCCTAAACTGGCCTATGGGACCCCTCATGCTTCTAGATTATATAGGTGCAGACACAACACTTGCCATAGCAGAAGTCCTACAAAAAGAACTAGATCCAAAGTTCCACCCACACACTGGACTAAAACAAATGGTTAAAGCAAACCTTTTAGGAAGAAAAACCGGAAAAGGCTTCTACGACTGGACACAAAAATAGGAGGAGGTGCAAAAACAAAATGGAATTCAAATACATAATCTACGAAAAAAGCGAAGGAATAGCCACAATCACTTTGAACCGCCCAGATGCGCTAAACGCTTTCAGCAAAGAAGTCGTGGACGAAGTTTTGCAGGCTTTAGAAGACATTAGAAACGATGAAAACCTGCGCGTAGCCATATTAACAGGAGCAGGTGAAAAAGCATTTTCAGCTGGCGCAGACATAAAAACAATGAAAGGGATGAACGCCCTAAAAGCAAGAGAACTCTCACTGATGGGCGAAAAACTCTGCAACGCCCTGGAAAAATTGGAGAAACCAGTCATAGCAGCAATAAACGGCTACGCCTTAGGCGGCGGTTTGGAAACAGCTATGGCTTGTGACATGCGCATCGCTTCAGAGAACGCCCGAATGGGACAGACAGAAATCAACATAGGCTTAATTCCAGGTTGGGGCGGAACCCAAAGACTCACACGCTTAATAGGCAAAACAAAAGCGAAGGAACTCGTTTTTACAGGGAAAATCATTGACGCAAAAACAGCCGAACAGCTGGGCATAGTAAACATGGTGGTCCCAGCAGAAAAGTTTAAGGAAACCGTCCGACAATTCGCCCTAGAACTAGCCTCAAAAGCGCCAGTAGCCCTCAAAGTGGCTAAAGCGCTAATTGACAAAGGCGCAGACATAAGTCTTGACTCGGCATTAGCTCTAGAACGCGAAGGCTTCGGCGTTGTCGCCTCAACAGAAGACCTGCAAGAAGGCGTCTCAGCGTTTATGGAAAAGCGGAAACCAGCGTTTAAAGGCAAATAAGACAAGAGCGCCTAAACTCTTACAAGTCTCTCTTTTCTTGAACGAATCATCTCTTAACCTGAAACGCACTTGCTAACGCATCTCCGTTGAGTTTCATGGATAACCAAAAGCCTTAAGCTCAATATGGTGGAAAACCTAGAGGATAGGCTCCGCATTGGAGTTTTCTGACGCCAAAAACAGAGAGAGGGGTATTCAATTTACACTAGAAAACAGCCATAAATTATGGTTTTTTCAGATGCTGATACTTTTTGTGCATATTCCCTCAATTCTCATGGAAACAATAGGGTGTGAAAAGGAAACAAATCTGGGGTTTCACAGGACGATTATGAAAAAGCGTGATTGTGTTCTAGCTATTTTTGACTCTTTCCTGGTCGCTTAAGCATCGAACCAACGTAGAGGCCGATGAAACCGAACACCAAATCAAAGACAGCAGTCAACACCACCACCATAGCCATCAGCAGTTGCGAATAAGCAACCCAATCCCACGTCGTCCACCCACTCGTAGAGAACATGCTCTCCAAACTCTCCTGAACCGAAGTGCCGATGTATGGATTGGCGAAGTAAGCCATGGTGTAGAACGTCAGTACAAGCGTCGACAAAACAACAATCCTGCTAATCGCTCCCATCTTCGACTCCTCATGAATCTTGGCGGCAAACATGTAGCCGACAATCAGCGAAGCCACCAAGACTGAAAAAATCGTAGAAACATCAGGTCCCCAATAAGTATTCACATTAATCATTGCCGCGAACAACACAAAATCAAGCACTATATAGATCACAGCCAAAGAAGCCACAGCCGTAACAATGTCTCCAAACTTCAACCTGTCACCTCCTTCATAGTGAAAATACGATTGTATGTCTTTTGCTTCAGCATTTATGACTTGTGGATTTATCACTCACACAAACACAGAAAACTCAAAACATTCAGAACACTAGAGACTTAAACACTGAAATCACCAACCAAAAACCTTAAGTGTTAAAGACAATGTTATGTGTTTTATCAAAAAATACAGGTGTTGAAACGTTTGGCAGTTGAAAGCTTTTCAGGAAATAGACAACCCGTAGACGTTAAAGTCGGCGAATTAACCCCAGCTTCTAGAGCTGTAAATGTTATAGCAAAAGCAGTTTCAAAAAGCGAGATTAGAAACATTGCAGCTGGAAGAGATGGAGCTCCACATCGTGTCTGCGATGCTCTGGTCGGCGACGAAACAGGCTGCGTTTACCTAACCCTATGGGACGACAACATCGAAAAAGTAAAAGAAGAAGAAACCATAAACATAAAGAATGGCTATGTAAGCCTATTTAGGGGTAATATGCGGTTGAATGTTGGAAGATATGGCACCCTAGAGGTTGCAACGGAACCATTAGCAGGCGAAGTAAATACTGAGAATAATTTGTCTACTAAAGTGTATGAGCAACCTAGACGTCCATTCAGAGGAAGAGGCGGAGGCGGAAGAGACTTCGGCCGAAGAGACTACGGCGGAAGAGACAGAAGAGGCGGATACAGACAAAGAAGATACTAAGCCCAGCCTTTTTATTTCAACATTCCCACTTAGCCGCATGCTTCACATAATTTAAGCATGCTAGGAAACTATAGTCTTTATTTTCTTCATATGTTAGTCCAAGTTTGACGTATAAGCTTCTGACTATTGCCCCTTCAATAACTTCAGCGCCTACCCCAAATATTTTCCTTAAACCTTCCACAAAAATTTCTGGTTTGTCAGAAATATCCTCTCTTTTAAGAGAACATAAGCTTTGAAGGTGAAAATATATTGCCTCTCTTCCACTTTCTCCAAGGGTTAGCAAGCCATCATCTATAGCCTCAAACAAGGTACGCTTAAATGGATTTTTTGCTTCGACCAATTCAACATTAACCTCACAGCTCTTTAACATGAACGTAAAAGGCTAGTAGAAAGAACACGTAAGCAACTGCATAAAGCAAGTCGATTGGATGACCGCTGTAATATGTGCCTTGCGAAGTTGTATAACTAAAAAGCACATATCCCCATGTATTCAATAGAATGCCAGCATTAATCAATGCCCACGATTTTCCTAAATTTCCCTTCAGAAAAATTAGAAGACCCAAGATTGCTATAGACAATAAGCCAAGACCTAGAATAGGATAGGCGAAGTCTACAACAGTTGTGGTCAAGTCTGCTTCAGTTCCCATGACTGGAGCTATTAGGGCTGTGGAAACAAGGATGGTTATGATAACAGTTATTGTCAGAGAAATAATTAATATTCTTCGCGATAGTACAGACTCGAAAATTTCAACATACAAATATAGTGCTATGAAGAATGGAACGTATCCGCTTAGTAAAAAAGCATCTGCAACTGAAGGATAAGGTATCTTAACACCCAAAACAAGCGTATAGCCAGCCCATATAGCCTTGCCAACAAACCAAAAGAACAATCCACATGTGAAACAAAGCCACACTGTGGAAAATTGTTCTCTAGCTTTATGCCAATATTTTTGTAAGGAAAAGCCGGAGGATATAACTGCTGCACCTGCAATGAGTGGAGGAAAAGCATTCGAGAAAAACGAAATGAAATTTGGGTAATGCCCTTGGAAAGCATATATTAGTGTTAAACCTACTATTAGAATTAGGCTAATCTTGTAAATGGTCAACAAATAGACCACTTTTGATTTTTTTTCCGATTAGAAGAACCATGTAAGTTGCAATTTATGCTTTATGACTTGTAAATTCACATTTATAGTAACTGAACATGCGATGGAAGATGCTGGTATTTTGAAGTTTTTTCTTAGAGTCTACCGCAACCTTTAAAACTCTAATATCCAGAACAACAACATCCCATCAGAGGAGAAAAGTGTAATGTCTCAAGCGAAAAAAGAAGAAAGGAAACCAACAGTTGAGGAGTTATTGGCTAAAGCCAAGAAACCAGCACAATTGGCTCCGGCGATGCACAGGTTCTATGAAGGAAAAGTTCAAGTGATGCCCAAATGCGCCATAGTAAGCCCTAAAGATTTCGCAATATGGTACACTCCAGGCGTCGCTGCTCCATGCAAAGAAATTCAAGCAAACCCAGACAAGTCCTTTGAGCTCACAAACCGCTGGAACTACGTGGCTATAGTGTCAGACGGCACACGTGTATTGGGTTTAGGCGATATAGGTCCAGAAGCAGCCATGCCAGTGATGGAAGGAAAAGCCCTATTATTCAAATATTTAGGTGGCGTAGATGGCTTTCCAATATGCCTAAGAACCAAAGACCCAGAAGAAATAATCCACACATGTGAACTCATCGAGCCGTCATTCGGAGGAATAAACCTAGAAGACATAGAGAAACCAAAATGCTTCCATGTTTTAGAAAAAGCAAGAGAACGCTTACAAATCCCAGTCTGGCATGACGACCAACAGGGAACAGCCACAGTGATACTGGCAGGCTTGATGAACGCCTTCAAAATAGTGGGCAAAAAACCGAAAGAAAGCCTAATAACCCTAGTTGGCGCAGGCTCAGCCAACATCAGAACAGCCTACGTACTAATAAGATGGGGAATCAAACCCGGCAACATATTAATGGCAGATACTAAAGGCGTAATTTACTCAAGCAGAAAAGACATAACCAAAGAAGAAGACCCGTGGAAATACGAGTTAGCTCAAAAAACAAATGCTGAAGGCAGAACAGGCGACATATCTGAAGCTTTCAAAGGAGTAGACGCGGTTGTAGCCGCATCAAAACCCGGACCAGGCACGATAAAGAAGGAGTGGGTGGCCATGATGGCTGATAACTCAATAATCTTCGCCTGTGCTAATCCGATACCTGAAATATGGCCTTGGGAAGCCGAAGAAGCTGGAGCCCACATTGTAGCCACGGGCAGAAGTGACTTTCCAAATCAAGTGAACAATAGCCTAGGCTTTCCAGCTATATTCCGAGGCGTCCTAGATGTGAAGGCAAAAACGGTGACAGATGACATGTGCATAGCAGCCGCCCAAGAACTTGCAAATTTTGCAGAAGAACGGGGAATGCATGAGAAGGATATTCTGCCAAGAATGGAAGAATGGGAAGTTTTTCCACGAGAAGCCGTTGCATGCGCGTTAAAATCGATAGATCAAGGTGTGGCAAGAGTCAAGCCTAGCAAGCAAGAGCTATATGAAAGGGCTTCGGCAATAATTAAGAACGCAATAGAATCCACGCAACTATTAATGAGAAATGGCTTAATAAAACAGCCACCGCCTGAAGAGAAACTGCTGAAATAAACGATAAATGCCCATAATTTTCGCCTTTTTTGTCCAAAAAAGCAGAAAATTATTTAAACTCTTCCTTAGAATAGATGAGCTAGGGAGAAAATAACATGCGTTCGGATTACGCCCTTTACGTGGTAGCGATAATATTTTTCGCCATAACAGTAATGTCGTTCGCTTTACAGTTAGCAGAATTTGAAAAAAACCTCTGGGTCTTAACAACAGCTATACTCGGGCTTCTTTTCATCGGAATAGGCTATTCCCAACGACCAAAGACGCAAGCCACAGTGATTAAAGCACCGCCACCTGCACCTCTAACACTGCCAACAACCACAGAAGTTATGGTAGAAGAAAAGAAAGAGACAATTGCAGAAGCTGTGCCAACAGTTGCAGGTCTTACGAAAGTTAAAGGCATTGGAGAAAAGCGGGCTGAACAGTTAAAAGCTCTGGGCATAAACAGCATTGAAGAGTTAGCCAAGGCTTCAGCAAATGATTTGGCTGCAAAACTGAAGATTTCGCCAAAAATCACTGGAAAATGGATTGAAAACGCCAAGACACTCACTGAAAAATCCTGAAAAAAAGGGCTCAAAAGAAAGCTTTAGTTTACAAGATTCAAGATTTTTACTATATTCCTTCTTTCCAGCCTTCTTATGGCATCTAAAAATTCATTCTTTTTCTTCCCGGTTAACTTGAAGTTTTGGAGCATATCATTTATTGGCATTTCTGGTTTTCCCAAACTTGTATTTCTTTTATAGAGATGTCGCACTATGAGTCTTTCCAGTCTTCCACATCTCCAAGTGGTGTTACGAATGAGGATCACTATTGCCTTAACGAACTTTTGTGGTTCACCACTTTTTCTTCTAGTCAAGATTTCTTCACACTAGAGGTTTTATCATTTGATGCTTTTAGGGTTTACGTTTAAGCCTTCAAAAGTTTTATAGTCTAAATAAAAATTAATGTTGAGGGTGGTGGAGAAAAACAACATGTTAAGGGGGCGAATTGGGAGAGTATGTTTTTTCCGCATTCTGGAAGGAGAGGACTTAGTTGAAGCCGTCAAAGGAAGGGTTAAAGAAAGTGGCATAAAGGCGGGAATTTTCATTTTGATTGGAAGCTTGAAAAATGCCACGTTAGGATACTACAAAGAAGGAGAATACAAGTATATACGGTTAGATGGTCCCTTAGAAATAGCCTCGTGCATGGGAAACATAGCAGTTGACGAAAAAGGCGATATTGTTATTCACGCTCATGTGGTTGTTTCAAATGAGAAGAGTGAAGCCTTCGGCGGTCATTTAATGAAAGGTTCCCATGTTGGTGCGACAGCAGAACTAGTGATAATTGAAGGAGTAGGCGTAAACTTGCAGAGGGTTTTTGACGAGAAGACAAAATTGAACTTGTGGAAGTTAGGTTAGAGTCTTTTTAAGATATATCCCCTGAGCATTTTCATAATAGTTTTCAAGCTTTCCAATTTTTCTGTATCCAGATTTTTGATAAAGGCTTAACGCGGCGACATTATCTTCCCGCACTTCAAGATGGCATACTTTAATGCCCTTTTCCCTGAATATTTTTTCGATTTCTTCCAGAAGCCTCTGGGCAATTCCCTTTCGGCGATGTGTGGGCAAAACATCTATCGTTAGTATATGCCCTATTGCCGATTTTCTTTCAATGTGTATTTTGCCTATTATGAAGCCTATGATTTTGCCATTTACCTTTGCAACTAAACTTATGGAATTATAATCGGTCAGCAGGTATGCAATTTGCTGCTTTGTAAATGCTTCTTTTTCGAAACATTCTCTCTCGATTTCATATAATCTATCCAAATGTCGCATTGATGCATCTTCTATTGTTAGCGTGGTTTGAGGCATGTTTGCAATATGATGTGAAAGCGAGATTTAGGTTTTTTCGGTTTTGTTGCCAAACTTTCAATTACCAATAAAGTTTTATGCCATATTGCAACTCTCATTCTAGTTGAGGGACTAGCTACGAGTGGGTTAATTTGCACAGTTTGTGGGAAGAGTGTAGGTATCCTATTTGTTAAGAATGTTTAAGCGATCCGGTGAAGAGAAAGGAATGGCTGAATCAACTGCGAGGAAAGCATCCAGACCGATATGTGTTGCTATTAGAAGTTTATGGAGGATAACTCAAAATGAAACATCTGCTAATACTCGACATTGGTAGTGGGCGCACATGTTCCTCGCCAATAGTAACAAAGTATTCTGAAGTGATTCACATTGATATTTTAAAGGGATGTCACCATCAAGAAGCTCAAGCCACAGTATATGCCCTTCCTTTCCTTGATAACACTTTTGATGTAGTCCACTTGAGTCACGTATTAGAACATTTAGATTTTCCTTTGTATGCACTTGAGGAAATTAAAAGAGTGACAAAGAACACAGTGAGTGTAAGGGTTCCCAATGAACTTTATACCAACCAAATTTTAGATAAAATATATAGCGAAGAACACTTGTATTCGTGGACGGCTAATACTTTAAAGAATTTGTTAGAGAAAGTTTTTCCAAAGGTTAGAGTCAAAACTGTTCACACTATAGCTAAAAGAACTGAAACTAATATTCTAAGAAGAAAATTGCAGACGCTCAAGACATATGTTATTGCTTTATTTTTTTATCGGCAAATCGAAAATGAAATAGTGGCAGAATGTTGGAAGCTAACATGAATGTGCTAAAAAAGCAACACATATAGACCAAATGATAGAATGGATAGAAGGCATGACTCAAAAAAGTATTCAAGATTGGGTTTTGTTCTTTGCCATTGCTTTTATTCCAAGCCATTGCTGCGCTACAAGTCCTATTAAAAATCTAAACCATAACGTCAAAATTCTTATTAGAATTGTTATCGTTGCACTTTTTTCTGGGGGTACACCAACCAAAATGAATAAAGTCGTCAGTGTTATTTCGGGCAGGCCGACTTCAAAGGGGACTCCTATCGGTATGGATTTCGCTGTTGCAAATATTGAACATATCACCAATATTTCACTCCAACTAATCGAAGTGTATCCAATTGATAAAAATGAGAGATAAAAAACGGTCAAGGCAAATAACCATGAAATAAGAGAGGAGGATGAGGCGATTATCATTGTTTTAGGGGCATGGCTGAATTCTCTCATTGCAACGTGAAAGGCTTTAGCTGCTTCCACGGCTTCTTCTCTGACTTTGGTTAATTTCCAACGGCCTCTGCTTACCCACTCGGCAAATCTTATAATCGCATTCACTATTCGCAAGGTCCATTTTTCCTTAACACATAAAAGCAGAAGTAATGATAGGAAAAGAAAAGTTAAAGCAATGAGGATTAATGTCAAATTGAGCATTATTCCCAACAACCGCTTTTCCATTAGCAAAAGAATAGCGCCTACGACAAGTGTAACCACATGTACGCTCATTCCAATGAGCCTCTGGGCAACAAGCGACGCAGTAACTTTTCCCGCAGTTCCATTCTGTTCCTTACTTACCAAGTAGATTCTTGAGATTTCTCCACTTATTGATTCTGCAGGAATCAGTGTATCCATGAATATTCCGAACCACACGAAAAGTAGTGCCTTGGCTATCGAAAGCTTCACAGATAAGAATCTTAGCAAAGAATGCCATGCTAGGGTAAAAAACAACGTATCAAGTAGAACTGCAACAGCTGCTAACAAGTATATGTAGAGGTTTATACCTTGGACGGTTGCGATGATCTGCCAAATGTCTACGTTAAAAATGTATATGTATAAGAAGAAGGCTACGAGTCCCAAAGCTGGCCAAAGAATGGTTTTCCATGTGACTTTGAACTTCATTGAAACCATTAGGGGTTTACACCTGACAATGAATGCAAAAGGAATTGGAGCATGATTATATATTTTACCCAAAAACACCCAAAAATTTTGTCCTTAGCCATCTATCGTTTTGAAAAGATGAGTAGCTTTTAATACAATTCACAAGCATTTTATCGACTTCATTGATAGGCATTAAAGGAGGCTTTCTTCGCAAGTTTTATTTCGAAGTTAAACTATTTAGTACTAGGAGAAATGGAATTGGTGAGTAAAAAATTTTTGGTGAGGTTACTTACAGTTACTATAGTATTAACAACACTTATAGAAATGCCAAAAATCTTTGCAATAGTTCCTATTGTGTCAGCGCAAACTACAACAGTTTCCATATCAAGAATCTACAACATGACGGAGCCAGGTACGACTTTCCTAGTTTACATAAATGTTTCCGATGTGACAGATTTAAACAAATGGCGGATAAACCTCACTTGGGATCCAGCAATTATCAAAATAGGCGAAGGCGACCCAAATGGGATTGTCCCATTATGCAACACCACAAAATACAATGTATATGAAGGGGGGTTCCTAAAAACAGCCAGTGCTAACACATATTTTGGAATCTATTCTGTAAATAATGACAATGGCTGGGTTCAGAACCTTTGGGGCTCCTTAGTAGCAACAAGTGCGAATGGAAGCGGGGTTTTAGCTATAATCAATTTCACATTACTTCAGCCAGGGACCACGAAGATAGAGATAACTGGAACTAGTTCTGCATTTCCAGGAAAAAGCAGACTCCAAGACAAGAATGGAGTAGAAATTCCTCACGAAGATATTGATGGACTGGTTTCTGATAAGCCACCTCCCCTACACGAGACAACTATTGCTATTATCAATCTGGAGACAGGAGATAACAAGTTTATATTTTCACGAAAAACACCCATCAATAGCACTTTCATAGCCAATGTAACAGTAACAAATTGTTCGTTCCTAGCGTTATGGGGGATAAACATCACATGGGATCCAACACTATTAGAGATCGTAAATAAAGACTTAAATGCAGACATGTATATTCCAAGCGACAACGTATTTGGTGCTTGGGCAGAATCTGGGGGTCACAGTATAGGGCTAGGCATGGCTTTTTTCGCTGTTAACATCATGTATGGCGGATCTAGGTATGTTAACGTGACATATGGAACACTATGTCAGATTCGATTCACTATCATAAGAAATGACACTGAATTGCCTCTATCTTGCAATATACACATTGTGGTGGAAGGCGAGAACTGTGTCTATACTAAACTCGTAGATTTCGATGCTTATGAGATTTCGTATACACCACAAGATGGCACGTACGAGATGTTCTTCCCTTCACATGATGTAGGAATAGCAAGCGTGGCTACCTCTAAGACTGTTGTTGAACAAGGGTCTAACTTGTGCATTAACATAACAATATTCAACTATGGTAGTAATGCTGAAAGCTTTAATGTTACAGCCTACGTCAATACAACTATCATTTTCACTCTTACAAGCATCACCATAGCAAGCGAAAACTCCACAACTCTAACCTTCATGTGGAACACTTCTAGCTTTGCTCGTGCCTACGTCATAAGCGCCAACGTCACAATACTTCCAGACGAAACAGACACTGCAGACAACACACACGTATACGGCATCGTCAAAGTATCCTGCATAGGAGACGTAAACGGGGATTACGTAACAGACGGACAAGATTACCAGCTTGTTAAAATAGCGGTACCTTCAAGCCCTGGCAGTCCAAACTGGAATCCAAATGCTGACTTCAACGACAATCTAACAGTCGACAATGAAGACTTCCAAATAGTCAAAAACCACATACCATCGCACCTTTGACCCAAAATTTAATTACGTTGCCATATCAATGTTCAAGTGGTGTTGTTATTGGAGTTGAAGGGTGTTCACTTTCTACTTACATATAGATGCGATTTGGAATGCGACCACTGCTTTGTTTGGGGAAGCCCTAAGGCAAAAGGGGTTTTCACTCTCAAGCAAATAGAAAATATCTTAGCAGAAGCAAAGAAGCTAGGAACTGTAAATTTCGTTTCGATAGAGGGCGGGGAACCCTTCCTGTACTATCCGATCATGGTTAAGACTCTTCAGGAAGCGGTAAACCTTGGTTTTCATGTGGAGATTCTTTCGAACTGTTACTGGGCTACTTGCCCCGAAGATGCTGTCGAGTGGCTCTTTCCACTAGCTGAAGCTAAAAATGTCAATTTAAGCTTGAGCAGTGACCTTTACCATGGGGAAAACTGGGAAATTGAGCAAGTAAGAAATGCTTTGAAAGCTGCAAAAGCCTTGAACATAAAAGCTGATGTTATCTCCGTCAAGCATCCAAGCATCGAACCTCCACCTTCAAGTGGCATGGAAGGGGCAAAGGTCGATTTTTGGACATTAATGTACAGAGGAAGAGCATGCTCACAACTGGTCGAGAAGGCAGACAAGAAAAATTGGCGTGAATTCACAAAATGTCCATACGAGAACTTTACTAAGCAAGAAAGGGTGCACATAGACCCCTTTGGATACGTGCACGTCTGCCAAGGTATCTCAATGGGCAACGCTTGGCAGAAACCCCTCTCAAAAATAATCGAAGAATACGCTCCCTACGAGAATCCGATTCTAGAACCCTTAATTCGTGGTGGCCCAGCAGCGTTGGTTGAAAGGTTCAGTTTGCCACATGATGAAGTTTATGCTGATGCATGTCACCTGTGCTATGCTGCGCGTTGCCTGTTGCGAAGTAAATATCCAGAAATACTGGTCCCGAACCAAATGTATGGGGAACTTGAACAATAATATAAAGAAGTTATAAAATGACTGTTCCTCTTTAATGGTTTAGGTGGTCTGATGCTATCGCGGGATGAAGCCTTTAACCTAGTTAGGAAGCATGTTTCGAAAAAGAATGTTGTTTACCATATGCTTGCCGTGGAAGCCATAATGCGGAACACCGCCAAACATTTTGGAGAAAACGAGGACCAATGGGGCTTAATCGGTTTACTCCACGACATTGACTATGAAAAAACTGAGGCAACACCCGAAAAGCATAGCCTTTTGACCGAGGAAATCCTAAAGGGAATAGTTCCAGACGACTTTATTAAAGCCATAAAAACCCACAATTTTCTGCATACAGGCATTAAACCAGAAACTCGCATGGAGAAGGCACTAATTGCTTGCGATGCTATTTCAGGGTTGCTGGTGGCATGCGCCTTAGTAATGCCTTCCAAGAAGCTGGTAGACGTGAAAGCTGAAACGGTTGCGAAGAAGTTTAAGGATAAAGACTTTGCCAGAGGAGCAGATAGGGAAAGAATCCTCATCTGCGAGGAAATCGGAATCCCAAGAGAGAAATTCTTCGAAGTCGCCCTAAGCGGGTTAAAAATCATTGCCCCTCAGATAGGACTATAAACTTAGTGAAATTCACTGATAACCTTGTAATCTTGCTCGTTTTTTACGCCTAATCCTAGCTCTACAGCTCTGCAAATTTGTGTGTAGCTCCATGGGTTGTCTGTTAGGCTTGAGTCTTCAAAGCTTTCAATAATCTTTAATGCTTCGACATCTATGGCTATTCTGTCTCCAGAAGCAAGTATAACGTTTGGGTTTCTTAGTTCGCCGCATGCAGGTCCACCGTTTATGAAGCCTTTTCTTCCATCCATAATTATGAGGCTGGGGTGCACAACTAAGTTCAAATCCGCAATTTTCTCCTCCAAATGTGTCATGTGCAACCGCATCCTTTCACTGGGCTTCATGAAACCCACAGCTAATTTTAGGCTTAGAGTAAACTTTGCCCATCTATGCGTCTTCATGCAACAAACATAGACAAGCTTATTCGCCTTTAAAGCAGTTTCAGGTAAACTCGCCTTTCCAAGATACTTACCGCCTGTGCTGGCTTTGACCCATTTTCCCTCATCGAAAAACACAACCTCAGCGCCAGCGTCTTCTGCCTTGCGAATCATTCCAGTTTCTTCAAAGACTTTACGAGTAGAAAGCGACAGCATAGATGACTCGCCGAGAATCACCTTTGATGCGCCATGCTCATACAACAGTTCAATAACAGCGTTAACAAATTCTGGATCACTCGAACCAGGCGGAGCATCACCAGTATTAAAATTAGGCTTCAACCATACTTCATCGCCCTTATCAACAACCTTGCCGAAACTGCCAATCAAATTAACAGCTTTCAGAATGTTCGCTTTCAAATCCTGCGTATCAGCAGCAACCTTACTAACCAAAACCTTGCCGTCTTTCTTGAACCGATTTTCCGTAATTCTGCCAATTCCATCTTCACTATGCAAGTAAACCACCGACCATACGATAGACTACTAATGTTTGTCAGAACGATGCATGCTCAGTTCTCTTAATTATTTCATTCTGCAACTCTACATTTAAATCGACGAAATAATCGCTGTATCCTGCAACCCTCACTATCAGGTTCCTGTATTTTTCAGGATGCTCCTGTGCATCACGCAACATATCGGAACTTACTACGTTAAACTGAACATGGTGCCCATCAAGTTTGAAATAAGTACGTATGAGGTAAGCCAGCTTATTCAGTCCATCTTCGTCAGCTAGAAGTTGAGGAGTGAATTTCTGATTAAGAAGCGTTCCACCAGTTTTAACATGGTCGATTTTCGCCACAGACTTTATCACGGCCGTTGGGCCTTTCTTGTCCGCTCCTTGGACTGGTGACACGCCTTCAGACAAAGGTTCACTTGCCTTCCTTCCATCGGGAGTCGCCCTTACGACTCTTCCGAAATAGATGTGGACAGTCGTGGGTAAAAGATTGATTCTGTAGTGTCCACCTTTGGTGTTGGGTCTTCCATCTATCGCATCATAGTAGAATTCGAAAACGGCTTTCATAATCTCATCAGCGTAGTCGTCGTCGTTTCCATATTTTGGTGTCTTGGTAAGAAGCCTTTGGCGTAGAGTCGCAAATCCATGAAAATTTGCTTTCAAAGCGTTGAGCAACTTATCCATTGTGATGGATTTTTTGTCGAAAACATTGTATTTTATGGCAGCAAAAGAATCCGTTACTGTCCCAAGCCCAACTCCCTGAATGTAGTTTGTGTTATACCGTGCTCCGCCATCATTGTAGTCTTTTCCTTTTGCTATGCAATCATCTATGAATAATGATAGGAAAGGTACCGGTAGATGCTCTGCATACAAACGTTCTATTATGTTGTTTCCTTTGATCTTGACATTGACAAAGTGGTTGAGCTGTTTTTTGAATGCCTCAAGAAGCTCATCAAAAGAACCGAACTCACCTGGATCGCCTGTTTCAAGACCAATTTTCTTGCCTGTTCTCGGGTCGAAACCGTTGTTTAATGTAATCTCAAGCACCTTGACCAAGTTGAAGTATCCTGTTAGGATGTAACACTCTTTGCCAAAAGCTCCCGTTTCTACGCAGCCACTTGCTCCTCCGTTTCTTGCATCCTCAATTAGCTTTCCCTGTCGTAGCAGTTCTTGAATTATCACGTCAGTGTTGAATACCGATGGTTGCCCAAAACCTGTTTTTATGATTTCTAATGCTCTTTTCAAGAATCTGTCAGGAGTTTTTTTGCTGATTTGAATCATAGAACCAGGCTGGATGAGTCTCATTTCCTCGACAACATCAAGTATCAGGTATGAAAGCTCGTTTACTGCATCTGAGCCATCAGCTCTGACTCCACCAGTGTTTATTAACGCAAAATCATTGTAAGTATTGCTCTCTTCTGCCGTGACTCCTACCTTTGGCGGGGCTGGTTGATTGTTAAATTTTATCCAAAACGCCTGAAGAAGCTCCATTGCTTTTTCTTTTGTTAAAGTCCCTTCTCTCAAACCTTTTTCATAGAATGGATAGAGGTGCTGGTCAAGCCTGCCTGGGTTAAACGCGTCCCATGGGTTAAGTTCTATTATAACTCCAAGATGGACAAACCAATAATATTGCAAGGCTTCCCAAAAATCTCGTGGGGCGTGAGCTGGAACATGGCTGCAAACACTGGCTATCTTTTCCAGTTCTTTTCGCCTTTCACGGTTTTTTTCCTTTTTCGCCAGTTTACGAGCTACCTCAGAATGTCGCCGTGCGTAACTTATCAGAGCATCTGAAGCAATTTTCATTGCTTTAAGTTCTTCCATCTTCTTGTATGCAGCTGGGCCATTCAGAAAATCAAGGTTTTCCATACTTCTTGCAATCTCTTCTTTGAGGTCCACTAGTCCCTTCTTGTAGATTTTGTCACCTAAAACGGTGTGTCCCGGTGCCCTTTGCTCTAGAAATTCAGTAAACACTCCAGCTTCATAAGCAGCTTTCCACTCATCAGACATCCTGCTGAATATGATGTCTCTTATTGACCTGCCTTTCCAGAAGGGAATCACGTCTTCCTTGTAGATTTTTTTGGTTTCTTCATCCACTGAATACGGAATTCTTTTCCTAGCATCAAGTATTTCCAAGTCTTCTAAACTGTGGCAACATATTTCTGGGTATGTTGGAGTCAACTTTGGGGCTGGTCCTCTCTCGCCAACAATTAGCTCACCATCATTGATGCATATCGCCTTGTTCTCAAGCAGATACTTGAATGCAAGTGCCCTCTTCATGGGAGTGGATACTTGGGCTGTGGCACTGCTTTTATAAAATTCTGTTATTAGAATTGCACGTTCTGGGCTGATGTGGGGTTTGCAGTCAACGCTTTGCTTCCTAAGTTTTCTGATTCTTTCTCGCATATCATCTTCCTCCAGTTTTTACTATCAACCCATAATCTTTCAGTTTTTCCTCAATGGTCTTCATCTTTTGCCTTGATGGTGGTTTGGTCTGGGTCAATTTATAAAGTCTGTTCAAGCTTTTGTACTTGTCAACACCTGCTTTGTGATAAGGAAGAAGACTCACATACTTCACGTTGGATAGAGAAGATAAGAATTCAGCTGTGTTGGCAATGTTCTTTTCATCATCATTTATGCCTGGAATAATAGCCAAGGTAATCACCAAGTCGCTTCCGTTCTTTGCCAGTTTCTTGAGGTTTTGGAGAATGGATTTGTTTGACACACCTGTATATTTTCGATGCTTAGCATCATCCATCATTTTAATATCGTATAGGAAAAGGTCCACCTTCCGGCTAATTCTGTCAATGATATTATGCGTTGCGTATCCGCTGGTGTCCAAGGCAGTGTGGATGCCTCTTTCATTGCATTCATTTAGGACCATGTTCAGGAAGTCAGGTTGCAGAAGTGGTTCTCCTCCAGAGAATGTTACACCTCCTTCTGATTCCTCATAGAAAACCATGTCCTTCTCTATTTCCTTGATTGTCTCCTCAACACTCAGCTTTTTCCCGGCAATAGAAAGAGCTTCAGAGGGACACTTTTGAGCGCACACGTCGCATAGGATGCATTTTTCTCTTTGTATGGATATGTGCTGGGAAACATGTGAAAGCGCTTTTCTTGAACAGCTTCTCACACATTCACCGCAGTCAATGCACCTGTTTTCTCTGTAAATCAGCTCAGGTCTTGGCTCTTGACCTTCGGGGTTGTGGCACCACCAACACTGCATGGGACACCCCTTAAAGAATACTGTAGTGCGGATTCCTGGTCCATCATGAATAGTATACCTCTCAATATCGAAAACTACGCCCTTTTTCATGATTATTTGACCACAACAAAAAACTATTTGATAGGGCGCTATAGCTCTTTCTCTAATCGAATTTCGTAAATTTGCCAATTGAGTGGTCGTTGGATTTGAATTCAAAACACGTGGGAATATGCCTTCTTCCATAATCACTTCAGTATTTGAAACCTATTAGCCTTTTATTGCAGAAAACCTAGAGGGGTCTATTCGTATTGGAGCTTTTTCAAGCCAAACAAACATGCAAAACCACAAGAAGCACTAAACTTCTAGAAACTTGCCGTTCTTGTAAAATAGTCTGTTATCTGCGTAGATTTCTCCATCCTTTTTCATGTCTTTCAAAATATCCCAGTGAAGTGCTGATTTGTTTAGTCCTCCCGTTTCGGGAATCGGATTGAAACCGAGAGCCATGTGAATTGTTCCACCCATTTTCTCGTCAAAAAGCATATTTTTTGTGAATCGTGTTATCCCATAGTTTGTTCCGATTGCAGTTTCCCCAAGACGCTCTGCACCTTCAATTTTCAAAAGTTGCTGTAGAAGTTCATCACCTTTAGCCGCTGATGCTTTCACAACTTTACCAGCTTCAAATGTAAGGTTAATATCTTCAATTTCTCTTCCAGAAAAAATTCCAGGAAACGTAAATCTAATCGTGCCATTTGTCGAGTTTTCAACTGGTGCTGTGAAGACTTCGCCGTCAGGCATGTTTTTTTCGCCACAACAATTTATCCACTTTCTTCCTTTAACATTAAAAGTTAGGTCCGTATCTTCGCCCACTATGTGAATTTCGCTCGCTTGATTGAGGAATTGGCAGATTTTTTCTTGTTTTTCACGAACTTTCTTCCACTCGGCAATTGGGTCATCTTTGTCCACGAGACAGCTACTGTAAACAAAGTCCTCATACTCTGGCAACGCCATTGCAGCTTCTTGCGCTTGGGCATCTATCGGATAGGGTAAGCCTGTCCATCTGTACTTTCCTTCTGCTTCCCGTTTATACATGATGTCCGCAAGTTCTCTTCTAGCGGCTCTGCGTATTCTTATCTTTGCAGGGTCTATGTTCGTCAGTTGTTTTGGGTTAGGTTCACAGAATATACCTATGCTCACGTCAACGTTTTCTGCTATGAACTTTTCAAACGGGGAAACAAATTCTAGCTGGTGTTCTTTTGCGTATTTGTAGAAAAAGTAACTGGTATCAAGATTTGCCATAATCCAAGGGTAAGCATCACTCAAGAGGCACTCTTTGTAAAGCTCGTGTATTAACGGAAACGCCAGCTCAGTTCCGTTAATAAGCACTGTTTCTTTAGGCTTCACGTTAACACTATAGTGAACACAAAGTTTTGACAGTTTCTCTATTCTTTGGTCAACCATTTAATTTTCACCATTTGAAAGAATCGTAAAAATGCCGAGCGCACTTAAAGGTTTGTTGGTCAAATCTTTTAAAAGAAAAAGTCAAACTATGTATTTGTCGGTTTTCTCAAAATCCTTTACAATCTCCATAACCCGTTTTGGAGTGTTAACTGCCTCAAGTGGAATGCCTTTAAGCAGAGCCCATGGGCTTTTCTTCGCAATCACCGTTACAACGTAGTCTTCTCCAAAACATTGCCGTGCAACTTCATAAACCATACGCCTAACCTCAACTTCAGAAAACTCTCCCAACGCATGCAGATACTCGTGCAGAAGCAAATTATACACTAGAGCATTGACCACACGCTTAGACTCAATCGTTGCTTCGACAATTTGAACTAAGGTCCTATTCAAAACAATGTTATTCGTCCCAATTGGATGGTATGCGCCTAACTGAATGGACAGATCGTCAAGAAAAAGCATCATTCCGCCTCTGTGCTTGTGCAGAGAAAAAGCCACTGTATCCTTAACAATCTCCCAGACTTTGCCATAACTCGTCGCCTTCTCCAAGCGACTGCGAAGTCTTTCAATAGTTGAAGAACCACGTTCATTCATGAGCTCATCCTCTAACGGTTTAACATCTCTTAAAGCAAATACTCTATCAACTTTACCATAAAAACTAAACAAACGTAACATAAAAGGTGTGCGTGCACAAAAACAAATAAATGACAGAGTTCAGATGATTAGCAATGATCTGGAGGCAAAATTGATGGCAGGCATAGTCCTTATTCGAGACATAATGTCAAAAGACGTGAGAGTAGTGCGCCCAGACACAAGCGTCAAGGAAGTAGTAGCCACAATGAACAAGTTCAACATAGGCTCCATAATAGTTGTGCAAGGTAACAGACCAGTAGGCATTATAACAGAACGCGACATCCTCAGAAGACTTGTAGAACCATGCCTCGCGCCGGAAACTCTAACTGCAAGACAAATCATGACTAGCCCAGTAATAACCACTAACGAAGTGGCTAGTATAGAAGAAGTAGCTAGATTGATGGCAAGGAAGAAAATCAAAAAACTTCCCGTAATGAACAACGACAAAATTGTTGGCATAGTTAGCTACACAGACATAGTATTCAAAGTACCAACTATGTTCTCAATACTAGAAGAACTTGTAAGACCCTATCATCGTTCATACTAAAGCAGCACAACTAATCATTTATTTTTAGAATTCAGGTTTAGACTTACCCAGCCTTCTATGTAGACATGCCTTGACAAAGCCATAATATTCTGGGTCAGGTTTCCCAGGACGACTTTTGAATTCTCCGTGGAATTGCGAAGCGAAAAAGAAGAAGCGGTCAGGCAGTTCCAAAATCTCCATTCTTTTACCATCCGCACTTTTTCCAGAAAATACTAGGCCGTTTTTCTCAAACGTTTTCATATAGTCAAGGTTAACTTCGAATCTGTGGCGGTGACGTTCATAGATTTCCTCGTTTTTATAAAGCGTGTATGCGATTGTGCTTGGTTTTATGATTATCTTATGCGCACCCAACCGCATCGTAGCTCCTTTATACTCTATTCCTCTTTGCTCTGGCATTAGGTCAATCACCGTGTTAGGCGAGTTTGGGTTAATCTCAGTGCTGTTTGCGTCTTTTAAGCCGCAGACATTACGCGCAATTTCAATTACAGCCAGTTGGAAACCATAACAGATGCCAAGAAATGGCATGTCATTTTCCCTTGCAAACTTAATTGCCATAATCTTGCCTTCGGTGCCTCGCGGACCAAAACCATACGGAACAAATATTCCATCAAAATTCTTAAGAATCTCCACGCTCTTCGGATTCTGTTCAAACTCTTCAGCTTCTATATAGTTAATGCACACCTTTGTTTTGCACGCCGCACCTCCATGCTGCAAAGCTTCGTTCATGCTCACGTAACTATCCGTCAATCCAGCATACTTGCCAACCAAAGCAATCTTCACTTCATGCTCTGGATTTAATATAGCATCTACAAACTTTCTCCAATCTTTAAAATCCTGCACGTTTTCAGAGAAACCTAATCGTTTACAGATAAAATCACCCATTCCCTGCTCGTCCAAAATGAGAGGAACCTGATAGATAGATTCAACATTGTAAGAGCAGAAAACAGCGTTTTCTGGAATCGTACCAAACAACGCAATCTTCCTTAACGCTTCGGAATCTATCATTTCAGGGCTTCTTGCAACGATGATGTCTGGCTGAATACCGATGCGCCTCAATTCATTAACGCTATGTTGAAGAGGCTTCGTTTTCATCTCTTTTGTGACATCTAAAACAGGAACTAAGGCAATGTGCACGTATAGCGTATTCTCATAACCTTCTTCCAAGCGCATCTGCCGAATGGCTTCTAAAAACGGTAGACCCTCAATGTCTCCAACAGTTCCTCCGACTTCGGTTAAAACCACATCAACTTCTGAATTTTTTGCAACCGCGTGTATGCGATGCTTGATTTCGTTTGTTACATGTGGGACAATCTGAACGCATCTTCCTAGAAAGTCGCCGCGTCGTTCTTTCTCAATAATCGCCTTATACACCAGACCTGTGGTGATGTTATTCTCCATTTTCAGGTTTAAATCTAAAAATCGTTCATACCAGCCCAAGTCCAAGTCCGTTTCGCCGCCGTCGTCGGTTACGTAAACTTCGCCATGCATGTAGGGGTTCATTGTTCCGGCGTCCACATTTACATACGGGTCTATTTTTATTACTGTGACTTTTAATCCCCTTGTCTGAAGCATCTTACCAATCGAAGAAGTTACAATACCCTTACCAACCGAGCTTAAGACACCACCAGTAACAAAAACATACTTAACCATGCGATTTAGCCTCTGCAATAACAAAACCATAAACTTGAATCAGCATTTAAACTTATTCTAAGAGGTTCTTTGTTGAAACAAGTAAAGCAGCTATGGCTAGGGCTGCATCAAAACATTCACCTTTTAAAATTCTTTGAAGAAGCAGAACAAAATCTAGAATCTCAATTCCTGCAATTTCCACGGTGTCAAAGTGCTTGCTTTTTCTTCTCGCTCTGGCGAAAAATATGTCCACAATAGCTTGACTGCTTGGACCTCGACTGAAACTACCGATCAATTCAAGTCGCTCAGCTACAAAGCCAGTTTCTTCCTCTAACTCTCTTAAAGCTGTTTGTGATGGTGTTTCTCCAGCTTCTATTGCGCCTCCGGGTATATTGTAGACCACTTCCTTAAGCGGGTGGCGATATTGTTTTGTTAAAATTATCTTGTTATCTTTAGTGAAAGCCGCGACTGCTACTGTTCCAGTGCTCTTGAAGTAAACATATTCGTGAGTTGTTCCGTCGGCAAACTCTAGGGTATCTTCCAAAATCAACGTGCCATGTTTGTTGTAGATAGGCTTAGATTTCGTTACCTTTACCGCGCTAAATTTGCTATTCAAACCTTTGTCAACCTCTAAATTTTATTTGCTATCTATTTTAACTCCTTAAAACTTTTGTAATTATTGCCACATAGTTCTGGGCAAGAAATATTATCTTAACAACTTAACAAGGTTACTTACAACTATTAACAGTCCCACGCAGATTATGAACCCTGCAATAAAGCCAAACCAGCTTATGGTTTCATTCGCTAACATGCTCAGGAAAAAGCCCGCGGCAAACCAAAAAACCCCTCCAGAAAGAGTATCAGCCTTTTTATTCAGTGATTCATGAAGCGCAATTCTCAAGGCTAATACAGCAATTTGGAAGGCGCCAAAAATGAAACAAAATTGCATTGCTGCAGTGTAGACAGCTGGGTGACTGTGCTTAGGAGCGGGGAAGACAATGTTTTCAGTCACATTCGCAAGATGAAAGTCATTGAAAAAATCTGTGACCTCCTCAGTGAAGTTTGGGGTAACCATCCAAATCGTGCCAATAAGGACGAGGAAGAATCCGAAGGAGAGAAGACCTAGCCAATCCGTGCCTGTCACACGTTTTTTCTCGCTTCCAGCCATGATTATACCTCTTCTAGATTTTGGTAAGCGTTTCTTTCTTAAAACAATTGCCATACAACCTAATCAGTATTCTTAAAAGATGAAAACACATAGCTAAGTTGGTGGAGAAATAATAGCATGAGAGTTCTCTTTGTGGAGCCGCCAAAGGACGTGTGGTTTGTTATGGGCGAGTATTTGCCACCACCATATGGTATTATCCAGCTTTCGGTATATCTTGAAAGAGAAAGTAAGGATGTTGAAATTGAGGTTTTAGACTGTAATGCCCAGCAAGTAGACTGGGAAGGATTGGAAAAAAGAATTGAATCCTTCGCTCCTGACATTGTTGCTTCGAGTGCATTAGCCACATGCAACACTTATGTGGTTGCGAGAACCCTTGAAACTGCTAAAAAAGTAAACCCTAATATTCTCACTGTTACGGGCGGCCAGCATTTTACAGCGACAGCCCAAGAGAGTCTAGAAACGTACCCAGAAATTGATGTTATTATAAGAGGAGAGGGAGAACAAACTCTTGTAGAACTTGTCAAAAACGCGAATAACCAGTCGTCCTTTCCACAGATAAAAGGTATCTCCTTCCAATATAAGAAAGAAATCTTTCATAATCCATCTAGACCATTAATTGAAAACTTGGATGAGCTTCCCTATCCCGGATACCACTTCGTTAAGGATATTGTTCATAAATATCATTTTGCTGCTATGGCGGGTCTCAACGCTCCCTATGTGTTGATCGAAGGTTCGAGAGGATGCCCACATGCTTGTACATTCTGCACTCAGTGGCGACACTGGCTAGGAAAATGGCGAGTAAAATCGCCAAAACGCATTGCTGATGAGATGGAGTTTTGCTACAGAAATTATGATAGCAGATTCATCTGGCTGACAGACGATAACCTCGGTGCCGGTGAAAGAGTAAGTAGCATCGCCGATGAAGTTCTTCAACGAGGAATGGGAGATGATTTAATGTGGTTTGTGCAGGCAAGATGCGACGACATTGTTAAGAACGACAGGGCTTTGCCTAAACTGCGAAAGTCTGGGCTTCGTTGGGTTCTTCTAGGTGTAGAGAACCCAAAGCAATCAACCCTCTCGAATTTTAAGAAAGGCATAACTCCGGAAGATGCGAAAAAAGCCGTAAAGCTGCTAAAGGAGAACGATATTTCCGCTCACACGATGTTCATTATAGGTGACAGAAAGGACACAGCTGGGTCAATCGCAAATTTGAGAGAGTTTGTAAACGAATTAGATCCAGACTTTGCTATATTCGCCATACTCACACCATTTCCGGGAACCGAAATTTATGAGGAAGCAAAACAGAATGGACGTATTGAAGATTTTAACTGGTCACATTATGACATGGTACATGCTGTAATGCCGACAGAAAACTTATCAAGGAAGGATGTTCAGGAAGAACTCTACGAATGCTATAGAAACTTTTATGGTTCCTGGAGGAGAAGACTGCAAGGAATATTCTCCACAAACGAGCTGAAAAGAAGAGTTTACTGGTACATGATGGGTCGAGGCATCGTGGAGCAATTTAAAACACTTTTTTAGTTGATGTTACATGCCTAAAGGAATAAGCGCAAACATTATTCTAATATTCACCATTAGTGTTTCTCTCTTCGGATCATCCACAGTAATAATGCTTGCACTTCATCCCCCAGCAATTCAAGAAAGTCTTTCTTACCGAAAAACGTTGATAGGCTCACTTTTCACTCTGATTTGTATATCTGGAATTGTAGCCGCTTTCTTTCCCGAAAAGTGTTCAAAAGCTTTTCATTTGCCGAAAATAGAAAAATCGACAATTTCTGAAGCTAATACTCATGTTTCTTACGAGTGCTCCATTACAGTGAAAGGGCATCATCCAGATTGCGGAAGATTTTCCGACCATGTATTAAACGTGGGTAAGCATGTTTTTTGTGCTGCATGTACAGGTTTGCTTCTTGGAGCATTTATTGTCCTTGCTGGAACTGCCCTTTATTTTTTCGGTGGATGGGACAATGGACAATTTGGCTTCGTAGCTGTTTTGGTTGGGCAAGTGGGAATTGTTTTTGGCTTCATTCAGTTAAAATTTAAAGATTATGCCAGATTAACCCTTAATGCATTCTTTGTTTTCGGCGTTTTTCTAACCTTAGTTGGAATTGACAAGATTGCTGAGAACATGGTTATTGACTTATATTTGGTTGTTCTGATGATTTTTTGGCTTTTTACAAGAATAATAATTTCACAGTGGGACCATCGGAGAATTTGCCGTACGTGCAAGCTTACTTGCAAATTAAAAGAAGTGGGGTGCTAGTATCTCCGGCGCAACCCGTAGAGAGCGCCTATGACCACTAAAATGCCAAAAAGCATTACAACAAAAGGCCACCATGGCACTGCTATATGATAAACTTCTTGGAGAAAGAAGCTAAGGCCAGCGAGGATAATTATTATGCCGATAGCTAAACCGACAATTGCACTGCCTCCAGGAATCCCAAAACATTCCTCTTCTACCCGCTTATAAGGCTCCTCGCCTCTGCGGGTTCCAAAGCATTCTTTTTCCACTCGTTTGGGTTGTTCACCTTTTCCTATTGAGTATAAAGGCGTCCCGCAATTAGAGCATTCTTTAGCGTCATCTGAATTCTTGGTTCCACATTTTGTGCAGTAAACCATTTCGTGTTCACTTCGATTTACTCATTAATCGGTAATGGATTTTAAGACTTTTGGTATGTTAATGCTGTAAGTGTTCAGCTTGGCTTATAACTGAATCTAATTGTTCCTTACTGAGCGGTAAACCGTGAAGATATCTTCCGTGAAGCTTTGATTTTCTCAAAAATGTTTCTTTAATCACTAAAGGCTTGTGGAATTTTATGACATACTTGAACTCTAGGGCTTTGCTCCAGCCGTGCTTTTCGCATTCACGCTTATCTTCTTCGGAAAGCTGGTCTCTTTCGCACAGATTTCCTATTACACCGTAGCCAACAAATGCGTCTCCAATATCGGTTTTGTGTATGAACACTATTGTTTGTCCTGCACGCCATTTTCTGCGAAAACTTGTATAGTAAATGGCTGAATCAAAAACTTGGTCAAGCCACTCTTTAGTTGCTATTCTCAAAATATAGCCCTGTGCCTCTGCCATGAAAACAGCCCCTATTTCCTTTTTTATGGGGTTATAGCTATTTTAATTTCGCTTTTGGATGTAGAAAGTATTTCAAAAGCTTCTTTAATCTCCTCCAGTTTCATTTTTCTTGTTACAAGTGGTTTGACATCAATTGTTCTGGAAGCTATCAGATTGAGGGCTTTTCTGAAATGTAATGGAGTTGTATGGAAAACGCCTAGAACAGTTACTTCTCCGTAGTGGAGCAGTTCTGTACTAACTTTAATTTCTGTTCCAGGTGGGCACCCGCCAAACTCTAGGACTGTTCCGCCTTTTCTAACAAGTTTTAGAGCTTGTTCCCATGTGGCAGGCAACCCTATGGCTTCAATTACAATGTCCGCACCATATCCGCCAGTTAACTGCTGAATCCTTTCTACAGCGTTCTCTTTTCCAGCATTAACTGTTTCATCTGCACCAAGTTTTTTAGCGAAATTTAGTCGTTCATCCACAAGGTCTATGATTATTGTTCTTTCGGCGCCCACTTTCTTAACGGTTAAAAGATGCAGTAAGCCTATTGGTCCAGCACCAATTATTGCCACACTATCACCCAGCTTCACGCTTGCCTCTTCAACTCCATGCAACACACATGCTAGCGGCTCAGTGATTGCAGCTTCCTCATAAGAAACGTGCCCTGGAATTTCTTGCATATTCACCAGAACCATGCGGGCTGGAACCTTAATGTACTCTGCATACGCGCCCCAAAGCCAAATCATGTTTTCACAAAGATTATACTTGCCTTTCTGACACATTGCACAATGCAAACACGGAGCACTGTTACCAGCGCGGATGCGCATTCCCTTTTCTGGCCATTCTAAGCCTTCGCTGACCTCGACAACCTCGCCTGCCCATTCATGCCCAAAAATTGTTGGAAGTTTTATGACCTTTTCAACGTAGCCTCTTTGAAATATTTTCAGATCTGTGCCGCATGTTGTTGCTGCTTTAACCTTAACGAGAACCTCGCCAGCCTCAACCTTTGGCACTGCAACCTCTTCAATTCTTAAATTTTTTACGCCGTAAAGCATGGCTGCCTTCATGTTTCATCACTCGTTAAAAACTATGAGCAGTCCTATATGGAGATTTCTCCCGCACAAACTCCCCTTTTTCTATTTGTGATTCGAACTCAAACTTTTATGAACCCCATAAAAGGAATGTGGTGTTTTGAATGAGTGTTCTGGAAATCTTGGTTGTTTTGGCTCTGGTTATTTTCATTATAGTAATGGGATGGTTTGAACATGGAACAAGAAAAGAGTAAGCTGAAACGCAAAAAGCGAAAACGCAGAAACACAGAATCGCAGATGTGGAGAAGGCTTCTTCGGAAAGACTTGGCGTTAAGCGAGCTTAACCTTTATCATGAAACGTTACATACGGAAATGGTTCATCAGGCACTTGAGCTTGAAAAGAAAAGACGGCCTGGAGACTATATCTTATGATTCGAGAGCTTGTTATATTGAGTGTGTTTCTATTTGTCATATGTTTAGTATGCTGGTTAATTGCTCCATCTATTCTTGGAAGGTTCAACACAAGTAACCCAGCTCCCCTAACAGTTGCGCAGATAGTTATGGTAAGCCTACCACTCATTCTATTTGTTTTGATAGTTTTAATTGTTTTGAAGGCAAGGAGTGGAGACTAAACATGCATACTTGTTATGCATTCAAACATATGACATCTCTTTTTGAACACTTCCTATCCATATATGGGTATATAGTGGATTCTACGTTTAAATTAAGGCTCTTTTTGAGAATAGCGATGATAATTAGACTTTACAGACTTTTTGTCTATTCTAACATGATTTTGTTTACTTGGATGTTTTTTCCTATGGAGTTTTCACTTTGTTGTATTTGTTATGTGGTATATATACATAAGGTAATGAGGTTGAAAAGAACATGGCGAAACAACACTTAGCATATCCAAACCGTAGCGTGTGGGGAAAGGATAGCGTTCTCAAACGAGAGTTACATAGGCACTCTGTTGAAACAGATGTTAAGAGTTTCTGTGGATGGCAAACGCTTCTCAATATAGCGGAAGCTGCAAGAGGCATAGGAGTTAATCCTTTAAGGAACGCTGGCTTCGTAGCTACATTATTTCAATGCGGTGGAAGAGTAACTGAAACTTTAATGTTGAAGCCGAACATGTTTTCTGTTTTCAAAGGCTGCACCCCAAAACTGATTATGGTCGAGAACATGCCTTTGTTGAAAAGATATAAGAAACTAAGCGACTTCTTAGATGACAAAGGAGAGAAGCATTACAAGACTGAAAGGATAAACGCATCTCGAGACTTCAGCTTCAGAGCTGATGAACCACTTGTTAAGCCTATGATTGAATGGGTGATCCATGCACTTAACAAGCGTTATGAATGGTTGTTTCCTTCACCATACACGGATAAGCCATTAACTCGCAAATGGGCGTATCAGCTAACTGAGAAGATAGGGAATCGTTTAGGCTTAGAGCTTTATCCTCATTGGTTCAGATCGCAAAGGGCCTCTCAGTTAGCTTCAGAATATGATTTCAGAGAAGCAAGTCTTTTAGAGTGGTTTCAATGGGAGAAATGGGAGACAGCTAAAAAATATGCGAAGCTTGGGCCATTAGGCTTAGCCAAGAAGATGGGAGTTAAATTCAGAAAAGAAAGAGGATTAAAGTCTGGAGATTTGGAAGCTCTTAAGGTTGAATGAAAAATGGCTACCATCATCTACACTCTTTCGGAAGGCACGTTCAAAAGATTGTTGAAAGGTAAAAAGCGGTTGATCTGCTGCACTTGCAGGCAAGCGCTTCACGTGGGAGACAGAGTGGTGTCTTGTCAAGGCTCGAGTGGAGTTAAGGTTAGACATGAAAGTTGTTTTCGGCGGTTGTGGAATGGTTGAAATGGATAAGAGGAAAGTTTTGCTGAAAAGATTTCTCTTGTATTGGGTTACTAGCGCTTTTCTGCTTAATTATTTCTGGATAATTTACTGTGTGGGTTTAATAGTTAGTCCATACGTAGCCTTAGCCATCCTTTTCGCAACGTTTATTTTTTGTCTTTACTACACTCTACGGTTTCGAGATGCCATATCTGAAATTCTCTAAGCAACCTTTACCTAATGTTAATAACGATGTTATCAATATTCTAAGTTGCAAGTGGTAGCCTGGCTTAAACACGATTGCAACATCTGAAGTCTTAAGAGAAGGAGTAGCAGTTGCTACTTCTTGTCTTGCAAGAGGTAGGTTAGCCATTAAACCATTACAACACAAAATGTGGAAATTAATTGCCGTGAAAATTTTTCGGAGGGTGTATAGAGAGAAAAGCAAAGAGGGCATAAAGGCTTAGGTTTTTGTTTGAATTCCAGCTAATCTTCTTAGCCAATATCTAATAATGTTTGTTCTAACTTTCCAGCCTATTTCCTCTGCATCAACCATCATAAACCCTAAACTTGCTTTTCCAGCCTTTTTCATGTTCTCGTTATACAATGCTTTGGGATGCGGATTCAAATTGTGAGCATCTGCATAAAGGATCAACCTGTTCCATCCACGGTTAACATCATCTAAAGTTCCTTTGAGGGCATCCTCTCTAAGCATTTCAATTTCCGAGGGTTTCTCTTCAGTTGAACACTTCTCAATAAAAGATTTAGACTTAAGTGATCCATAAAAAACGCCTTCTTTTTTTATTAAACCTTCCTTTTTTAGAAACTTAAGTTTTCGAGTGAGAGCTACTCCGAAACCGTTTTCATCTTTATATTTAAAACGATAAGAAGGCCATAATCCTTCAGTTATTTCCGTCCATCTAAGCATATTTGGTTCATTCTTTTCTAAGAATGTGACTATATCTTTACTTAGGTTGTCTAACTTTTCCGTCAAATCTTTTTCACTGTTAGTAACTTGTTAGCTACCTATTTATAAGATGTTCTACGCAACGGTTCAACCGATAAGTATGATACCCGAATATAAAGGTAGAATCGCTTTCAGACTATCCAATGAAGATAGAACCAAAATAGAGAAACTGATCAGCGAAGGCAAATTCCAGAATATAAGCCAGGTGATTCGTGCAGCTCTCAAACAATTCTTAGAAAACGCTTAGAGGCTTCATTCATGGCTGAAAGAGAGGACACCGAAAATACTGTAGCTACGCCAGGCGTCTATGAGGAATCACCGCTTTTCTGTGAACAGTCAATAGGCCCTAACGGTGAAAACGGATTTGCCATGTTCTACTATATGGATTCTGAAGTCAAATATGAACCGAATTACTTGTTTGAAGGCATTTTCTATGTTCCTTTAAACCGTGTGTTTTGGCCGCTTCCTAAGTTTCCAAACAACGAATACCGCATAACTTCAGTTATTGACGCAAAGGCAATTTTTGAGGAAATCAGAGACTACGTTTATGCTCACGTGGAACTGCCACACGAAGCTTTGTATGATGTTGCTGCTTTATGGGTTATGGCCTCTTATTTGAAGGAGAAATTTGACTCCATTCCTTACTTATGCTTCATTGGGCCTAAGGATAGTGGTAAAACCCGGGCCCTGGAAGTTTTATGGCAACTGTCTTATCGAGGTGTCTTGTCTCCAAGTTT
>CAYZEP010000004.1:0-48311 GCA_964477645.1 uncultured Candidatus Bathyarchaeia archaeon
TAGAAGTTATAGAATCTTTGAATGCTGAAACAGTGCTTTTCGGACCTGACCGCAACTTAGCTGAACACGTTCAAAGGAAGACTGGAAAAACAGTTATTCCAATTCCTGAATGGGGATTCTGTCCAACACATTTGCTTTTCCAGCCTGAAGATGTGCAAGTGCTTAAGATGCAGTATCCACATGCTGTTGTTATGGTTCATCCAGAATGCACCGCTGAGATGCGCGATGTAGCTGATTTTGTTGGAAGCACCTCGCAGATGTGCAGATACGCAAAGGAAAGCAATGCTGAAGCGTTTATTGTTGCTACTGAAGAGGGGCTTCTACACCATTTGAGGAAAGACAGCCCTGAAAAGCGGTTTATTTTAGCCTATGAAGAAGCTGTTTGCCCAAACATGAAGCTGAACACTCTAGATAGGCTTTACATGGCTTTGAAAGAAGAGAAAAACGTGGTTACAGTTCCCGAGTCAATAGCAAAAAAAGCCAGAAAAGCTCTGGAAAAAATGTTTGAGCTAAAACGTTGATTAGAGTTAAACGGAAACAAACATTGTCTTGAGGATTTTTACTCCCCTTTTTGCGGCTAATTCATCGCTTAGCTTCCGAACTTCTGAGGCGCCACCCTTAACGGCTATTGCTTCTAAACAGTCTCTTTCGCTTATGTGGATATGCATTGTTGAACAGATTAAGTTGGCATAATGATGTTGTATATCGGTTAGTGCGCTCTCAAGTCCTCTAACTTCATGGTCATAAAGCATCATCAAAACCCCAGCTTGGACACCCTTCTCCTCTTGAAGCCACTTCCGCTCAGAAACAAAAATCCTAACAGCATCCTGAACAGCTTTGGAACGATTTTCGTAGCCCATTTTACCGATTAATTCGTCAAAATCCTTTAAGAGGTCTGGAGGAAACGTTACTCCAACACGAACTATTTTTGTCATAAATCTCCCGTGTAAGTTAGTTGAATAAGTTCACCATAAAGCTTTTATGTTGAATTGGTAATACTAATGTGTTGAAAAGTGTTACTGAGGAATAGCAGTGCACATCCCTGACGGTTTCCTAAGTCCAGCAATCTGTGCCTTCATGTATATGATATCTATAGCATTCCTAGTTTGGTCTTGGAAAAAAGCAAGAGCCACCTATCCCAAGTCTCTCGCACCCTTGTTAGCAGTTTCAAGCGCCTTCGTCTTCGCGGCTCAGATGATAAACTTTCCAATTGCTTACGGAACAAGTGGACATTTAGTAGGTGGAACTTTCCTTTCAATGATTTTGGGACCTTACGCGGCGATTCTGAGCATGACAATTGTTTTGATGATGCAAGCATTATTCTTTGCAGACGGCGGCATATTCACTTTCGGAGCGAATATCTTCAACATGGCAGTTATAGGCGGATTAAGCTTTTTCTTCGTGAAACTTCTTGCAAAAGACTCTAAGAAAAGTAGTCACTTTTTCTCAATCCTTTTTGTTGCCTCTTGGCTTTCTGTGGTGTTAGGGGCGTTAGTCTGCGGTTTGCAGATAGGTTTTTCTCCAGTTTTTTCAGATTCTGGAGGTATAGCAGTTACTGTCCCAGCAATGCTTTTTTGGCATGTCTTAATCGGCTTGGGAGAAGCAGCAATAACAACCACGCTTATATCTCAGCTGCATAGATTGCAGCCCACAGTTCTCAGTGGTTTAGCAATCCTCAGAGGGAGACAAGGTGAAAGGATACCTTAAAGTATTAATCCTCATATTGGCTTGCCTTGCAGTTCTTATACCCCTTGCTTCGAATGCTCCAGACGGATTAGAAAAAGTGGCTGAAACTATTGGAATAGAAGAGCATGAACCTGTATGGACTGGCTTAATGCCAGATTACACTATACCAGCAATTGACAACTCCTATATTTCGACACTTGTCGCTGGCGTTTTCGGAGTCATTTTGGTTTTAGGCGTTACGCTGATGCTTGGAATAGCAATAGCCAAACCACAAAAAAAGAAATAATCATATGTTTTGCCGAGTTGAAACAAATATGCAGGATTTGGAAATAGCCAAAAAACGTTTAGCTGAAAATAGTTTAACGCTTTCCATCGTAAAAAATGGCGAAGTAATTTTTGAAGCCACATCACACGGGATTTCTGACTTTTTAGAAGCCACTGAAAAGTTTAAAGATGGACTTGATGGAGCTTCAGTGGCTGATAAGGTTGTTGGAAGAGCAATTGCACTTCTATGCATTTATGCGAAGGTTAAAGCGGTCTACGCAGTAATCTTAAGCAAAAAAGCTAAGGCAGTGCTTGAAGAAAACATGGTTTACCATAAATATGACGCTTTGGTTGAAAGCATATTCGACATTAACAAAACGGGAATGTGCCCTTTTGAAAAATTGGCGACGGAAATTTCAAACCCAAACGACGCCTACAGAAGGCTCAAGGCTTTACAAAATTCTTTAAAACATAGCAGATGAAATCACATGAATGATGAACACGAACAGTTTATATCAGAGAAAGAAGAAAATGAAGAACTGAAGCATATCAGAAAAAAGAAACTAATGAAACTCATAGAGGATAAGGAGAAAGCAAAAGAAATGGACGCTGAACCTGTTCATGTGACCGATTCAAACTTCAACGAGATAGTTAAGAAGCACGCGCTAGTCTTAATTGATTTTTGGGCACCATGGTGTGGTCCGTGTATAGCTTTAGCTCCGATGATTGAGGAGCTCGCCAAAGAAAATGCCGGAAAAGTCGTTGTCGGCAAGCTTAACGTTGACGAAAACCCTAAAACAGCAGAGTGTTTCCAAGTTTTCAGCATTCCAACTTTGATTATGATGAAAGACGGATGTGAGGTTGACAGAATAGTCGGACTTTGTCCAAAGAAACATATTGAAGCTGTGTTAAAAAGGCATTTAGGATAGGAGACCTATGGATATTCCAGAACGTAGAGTAATAGGCGCGTTGCTGCTTCTTTTAGGCGTGTCCTTCTTAGCCATAGCCGTATACACAGGTCAATTGAACACGATAGTAGAGATGCTGAAAACAGCTTTCAAAACAGTCACAACTTGAAACTGTTAAAAATAAACTTTCAAATAAATTCTAGCTAGAATCAAACTTGCGCTCAGGATAGTGAGAAAATGAACCCACCACTAATTGAAAGTAAGAAAGGAGAAAGAGAGGCAATTCTAGAAGCGGCCAAACTCATGCTGATAGCTGCAAGAACAGCCCCAAAAACAGCGGGCAAGGATGACATTCTAACTTTGATTGTTTATGGCGAAGAGAAAGACGACATCGCAAATAAGATGGAGGAAATAGCAGAACAGCGAAAGATTGAAGTTTTCCAGCGAGATGCAAAGAACGTTAGGGATTCAGAAGCAGTTATTTTAATCGGAGTAAGGGGAAGCAAAAGTGTAGGATTAAACTGTGGAGCATGTGGTTATGCGAACTGCGAGAAATTCGAAGAAGCTGAGAAAAAACTTGGAGAAGATTTTGTTGGTCCAACATGCCTTTTTAAAGCCTTAGACCTTGGAATTGCTTTGGGATCTGCTGCAAAAACTGCAAGTATGTTAAACGTTGATAATCGCATAATGTATCGTGTTGGTACGGCTGCATCAAAGCTGAAAATACTGGCAGAAGCCACAGTTATTATGGGAATACCAATTTCAGCCAAAGGCAAAAGCATCTACTTTGACCGCAAATGAACAAACCTCAGCCCTAACTTTTCATTTTTTCATACATCTTTTCCAGAGTCCAACGAACACTTGATTTAAGTTCCCTCAAACGATCCGCATCAACATTTTTAACAACTATTTCACGGATTATGTCACCATCTCGGACAATATTGTAGGAAAAAATTTTGTCAGGCGACAGTTGCCCAGTTCTAACCAATTCGCCGTCCTTCTCCTGCATTTTTGCAAAAACTCTTTCCACCAGAAAATGAGTGAACGGTGGCATGTTGATGTTAAAGTTTTTGTCTTCTGCTAGCACAACCCGTAGCGAATCTTCACTTACGTAAAGACTTGCAAGAAGCTCGCCTGTAACCGCAGTCAATTGAACAATGTTTTCATGTTCTGTTGGAGGCAGAGGCGTAGAAGGTATAGGTTCAGATGTAACCTCTTCTCTCGACGGTAAAACCTCTATTTCAGTAGGCATTTTTGCGATTTCCGCACGTTTAAAACCCTTTTCTAACAGTATCGAGTTTACCGTTTCAAGCATTGTTTGCAATTCTTTAAGTTCAGATTCCAGCTCTTGAACTCTTTTTTCAAGTCTTTTCTTAAATGTGACAAGCCTCTTTATTTTTTCAGCATCTTGGGACATTGCCTCTCACAAACACTATTTTAGAGGCTTTCTCCTTATCAAACCTTTGAAGTTTTCAGCTCAGAATTTAAGCCAACTCTGCAATAGTATAGTTCTGGGTATCGAGTTCTGGATCAGAAAGGGGCTTAAGCTTGACTTTGAGGTCTTTTTTAAGGAAACTTTCGAATTCTTGGAAAACAGGGCTGTCTGTATGGTTTAGTTTGATGCATAGAGGTTTCCCTTCCAACAAGGGGCTTAGGTCAAAGAGGGCTACTCTCCTAGAAAATTCTGGATTCTCAAAAATTGTTTTAACCAGAATTTCTGGGGGCGCCTCCGAAAATAGCCATGCAGTATAGGACGCTTCAACAACTCGATAGGATAAGCCTTCAGGAACCACGCACCTTTGGTTTGAAACTATACTTCTAAAGGAAGAGGGATGAACATTTCTAGCCCAGAGAAAATTATGGTATTTATCATTAATTTCAATCCAATCTTCGCTTTCAGAAGTTTTCCAACCACGAAACTCGCATAAATCCTTGAATTTTTTGAGAATCTCCCAAATCCTAGGCATCTTCATCTTTTCATCACAAACCTCTTCTGTTACAATCTTCTAGAACAATATTCTAGTAAGTCACCCATAAATTTAAACTTATTTGTCAGTTTATCCGCAAAAATGTAGGAGATACATGTTTAAATTGACATTTTGTAGGGAATAGGAATTCTTATCGACAAATTTACGGAAAAATCCGAATAAAAGTCGAACCAAAATTTTGAAGAAAAAACAGAACAATTTCTACATTTTTCCGATAGCAAACAATAAATTTAGATGCGGATACTTGATAGGTGTAAGAGGCAGAGGCATCATTGAAGCTTAGAAACAACGCCTTAGCTTTAGATTCTACGGACCTAAAAATTTTGGAGGCTTTACAGCAAGATGCCAAGCAGACTTACACAGAAATAGGTAAAAGTTTAGGAATAGCCCACTCAACAGTTTATGACAGAATAAAGAGAATGGAGGAGCATGGAGTAATCAAGAAGTACATGGCTGTGATAGATGCTGAAAAGGCTGGATCAAAAAACATCATAGCTATGATGACAGTTTACACAGACCCAAAAGAAAGCGAGAGAGTTGCAGAAAAACTCTGCGAAGCACCACAAGTCCTAGAAGTTTACACGTCGCTTTCAGAAGAACTTCTAATTATGGCAAAGGTTATTGAAGAGAATCAGGAAAGCCTGCATGCATTTATCGCCAATTCGGTCGCGCCCCTGCCAGGAGTTTTAAGGATTCGCACGTCAATAGTTACAAAGAAGTTTAAGGAAACCCAATTGTCAATAGTTGATAACCCCAAAAAGTTAACATTTATAAAGAAAACATATAATAAAAGAGGAGAGAATCAGTTATGAAAGAGGAAATGACCTTAAAAATTCTCAAGACCGTTCCAAGAGAAAAAGCATTCTACTTCTTCACTTCCATTGGAAACTACACAGGCGAAAGTGCAGCATCCTTGAAAGAGTTTATAGCTAAGATAAATGAGGTAAACGTGAAATCATTAGAGTTTCACCTTTATCGCGGAGACTTTGAAAAATGGATATCTGAAGTTTTAGAGGATGAAGAGTTAGCGCTAGAAGTCAGAAAGCTGCAGAAGTTTAATTTGATTGGTGATGCTCTACGCGCCCAGCTGTATGCAATCGTTTCGAGGCGTTTGAAACATTTAGCGAGCCAACTTAGTCTAACGTAAGCCTAAAATTCTTTCTCAAAATTGTTATTGTTACAAATCCTGCATTATTTGCATTGCTGTTTTGTTTATAATTTGGAATACGATAGTCTGCAATTCCTGTTGGATAATAGCCTAGTCGACTTGGCGGATACCCCACTGAATAGGAGTATTGGCGTATTTTATTGACAGCCTCACTGATGGTGTTGGTTTCGTTAATCAAATATTGAAGTAGAAGAGCGATTGCATTATCATTGTCGGATGAGTCAATCCATCCGTCCCAGCTTATGAACACCTTTACACCTTTTTCTATGAAGGTTTCTGCAGTTGCACAATATCCTTCTTTCAATCCGTTACAGCTCATAAAAATGATAACGGTGTCTTCAAAACTTCCACTCATAACTTCCTTAACAAATTTTGGATTTATTGCAAAATACAACTTCGGGTCGTCAGTAATATTGCACAAGGTAAGCTGATCGTTTTCTATGTATTGGCTGTATTTCGTTGGATCGTATTTTTCTGAGGTAGATATAGCAATATAATGTGATTCTCGATCTAGTGCTGAATGTGCTCTCCAAAGTATCAGTTTATAGGATGGAAGGAATTTGTAGTTGTCTACCGTAGCATTATCTGAGTAATAGTCAACTTCGGGAAAACGCTGGTCTAACAGCTCTTTTGCAGTTTCAATAAATGTTTGGTTTTCGTAGCGAGAACTGTTGGTTAATTGGGAGCTACTTAACTGATCTATTATTGCCGCCTTCGGCTGGCTTGACTGATGAGGATAAAATAAGATGAGAGCAGTTGTCAGAATTAATGCGGCTGCAACTGCGATAGTCACATAGATTAGTTTTTTACTGCGACCAAACTTTTCAGTTTCACTTTTTTTGTTCTTTAGTTTCATTAAGAAAAGCTCCGAACAGACGCTTGTTAATACTAAAATATAGAGATGGTTATTTTCTTTTGCGTCTAATCAGACTCAAAGCAACGCCAAATAAAGCTACCAGCGTCATATAGCTGGCCAATTGAGCTGCTGGAGTTGTTTTTGTTAATGAAATTGCGTAACCTCCAACCGGAGGGGCACCACCTTCCGTGACTGTTATAACTGCTGGGTCTGATTCTGCTATGCTACCTAATGAATCTGTCACTTTAAGCGTCACGTAGTGCACACTAGCAGAAGTTGGCGTGTATGTCCAGCTGCTTGAAGTTGCGCCTGAAACTGGACTGCCACCAAGATACCACTGGTATGTGTAGGGCGTGGTTCCTCCGCTAACCGTTGACGTGAAGGTTAATGATTGACCTACACGTAACGAGCCTGAAAGCGGGTTTATGGAAACTGAAAGCGGTGGAATGAAAGTATAGTGGGCTGTAGCTGTGTGCGGCGCGTTTATGTTACTTATTGTGATCGGGTTTACTCCGCTGCCTTGTGATGCGCCGTCAACATCCCAATAGGTGAATTGGTAGCTTGTAACCGTTGGAGCCGTGAGTGTTGCAGAAGTTGATTCGTTGTACCAGCCTTCTCCTGGAATTGTGGCGATTCCAGTGGGGTCAGTTTTTACTGTTATGTAGTATTGCGTCTTCCAATTCCACGTGATGCTTGACGATTGATTTATGGTGAACGATACGCTTGCGGCTGATCCAGAACCGGGTACGCTTCCAGTTCCAGTCCAACCAGTGCAGATGTAGCGGGTTCCAGCTGGACCTGACCATGGCGACGTAACCGACGCCGTTATGAATGTCCCCGTGTCAAACCACCCACTTGCCGGAGTGGGTGAGCCTTTGCCAGAGGGAGAGGAGACATTCAAATAGTACTGCGCCATGTAGTTGCCGGTTACGCTGCCTGATGTGGAAACACTTATTGATCCGCTTTGCAGCGTTGACAAGCCTGTTGTAGTTTTCCAAACATATCGTTTAGCGTTGGCTGTGACTACCAATGGTGATTGGAAGGCAAAATTATGAGTGGAACTGTTATCCCACCAGAAGGATGTTGGAAGCGTGCTAACAGTGTATCCTGTTCCATCAATAATCACAACAGTACCCGTAAAATCAGAGTTGACGCCTGATTGGTTGAAAGTTATTTCAAATTGAGTCTTATAGTTGCCATTAACTGTTACGGGACCTGTTACTGTTATTGGAGACGCTGGACCCGTAACACCCGTTAAGATGAATCTCTTACCCGGTGTAGAGCTGGAAACATTGCTATATGAGTAAGTTATCACAGTGCCGTTGTCAACACAGATGATGTAGGGTAGTCCACCAAAAGTTACTGGAATGCCGTTAACCGTCACAACTGCGCTGTTGGCTGAAGAATCGAGACCTGTCTGAGTGAAGGTAACTTGATACTGGGTCTTATAGTTGGCTGTGATGTCTTTTGGCAGACTCATCGTTACAGATAAAGGTCTGCTTGAACCTGTGGCGTCGCCTGTCCAATTAGCGAACACGTAAGATGCGGGGCTTCCATAGATTGGGCTGTCAATATCAAGATTCAGTATAACGTTTTCGTCGAACCAGCCAATATACGGCGAAGCATCTGTTGCTGTTCCGAGAATATTGGTGCCATTATAGACGTTGGTTACTGTTGTGCCAAGTCCACTTGTACGGATTGTAAGTTTATATTGAGTTTTCCAGTTTGCCGTCGCGGTTTTCGGTCCATCCATTAGTATCGAATTGCTTTGAGCATAGTTTGTTCCAGAGGCGTCGCCATTCCAATTGGTGAATACTCTTCGTGTTCCATTTCCGTGGTCAATCACGCCTGTGTTTAAGGTGGCGTAGGCTGTGTCGCCGCTGTAATAATATCCTGCTCCGCCTGTCGTGCCGTAAGGTGAAGTCACAGTCAGGTAATACTGGGTCTTGTAGTTTCCGATGATGCTTCCGCTTGTTGTTATAGTTATTGAGTCGCTTTGTTTATCTGATAAGCCGCTTGTGAAATTCCAAACATAACGCTTGGAGTTTGGACTAACCACCAACGGTGATTGATAGGAAAATGAGTGAGATGAAGACGCGTCCCACCAGAAGGAAACTGGGAGCGCGTTATAATTGACACTGTCGATTATGACTATTGTGTCTGTGAAGTCGCCGCTAACTCCGACTTGGCTGAAGGTTATATTATATTGAACGACGTAGTTTGCGGTTACGGTTTTCGGTTTGTCCATAAGCACCAGTGTGCTTGTTGCATATGGGTTGGCAATTTCACTCATATCAGCCGTTGTCCAGTTAACAAATTTGTAACGTGAAGCTTCAGGAGTTATGCCAACAAATTCAGGCGCAAAAATGGATGCGCTTGTTCCCGCGTCATACCAGCCCACGCCCGCTGGCGTTGTGACCCCTAGAGGGTCTGTTGTCAAGTTAAGGAAATACTGTGTAATGTAGTGGGCAGTGGCAGTCTTGTTAGCATCCATGGTAACCGAGATTTCGTAAACGCCTGCGCCTTGAGAGACCCCGTTAACATCCCAATAGCTAAAATTGTACCTTGTGCCCGTTGATCCTGGAAACTGATCTGGCGCTGTTAAATTAACAACTGTACACGCATTGTACCATCCCTGTCCTGGAATCGTGCCAATGCCAAGTGGGTCTGTACAAACGGTCAAATAGTATTGCTGAGGCGGAGGAGGCGCTGTGGTTACTTCAAAACAGCAATCTACGTAATGTTTTTCACATCCTCCAGACGCGTCATATGCTTGCCTAACATGAACCTTCCATGTTCCAAGCGGAGCAGCTGATGGCAAGAGGTAGCTTCCTGTCATAGTGCTTACACCTGTCGTCCAGCTGCTGCCAACATAAAACATTGTTCCGTTTGGCATTTCAAGCTTGAAACGATAGTATTTGCTTGGCTGTAAACCCATCGTCTTGAAGTAAACCGTTTGACCTTGGGCGAATGATGTGACAAGTGTAGTGTAGGTGGAATCGGTTGTCCACACAATCTTGTCTATGTAAACAGATGTGGTTCTTTTTAGAAGACCGTTTTCATACAGTTTCACAGTCCACCAGCCAAATATATTCGGAAATGTTGGAAGAATGGTTAACTTATCACTGAAGGAGCTAACTCCAGTATAGGTTGGGCTTTGTCTTCTTATCACTCCAGCGGGATCAGAATAGTTAATGTAATAGGATTTGGGTGTGTTGAGCCCGCTTGCTTTGGCGCTTATGTAGATGCTGTCGCTGCTTTTCCATGATGCGGTTAGAGAGAGGGCATTGTCGAATGTTGTAGTTGCGACATTTACTCCATCTGTTGCGGTTACGGTAAACGTCCCGTGAATCCCGTCTAGTAAATATTGACAAGAGAAATATCCAAACTGGTCCGTAGACGTCAGAACAGTATCTTCAACCAAGTCTGGTCGAACAATAGTTATCGTGACTTGGGCAGAAGGCTTGAAACCATATCCGTATAAATAAGCAGTCGATGAGGGATCATACTCCTTCTTGTCTGACCAAACAATGGGAGTTGTGTATTCTGCGCCGCCCATCGTCATAAAAAGTGGCAAAATTAACCCAACAGCAAGTATCATCACTACTATAGGCGGTAATCGCAAAGTTTCTCCTTCTCCCTCGGCACTAATATTTAGCATCTTAAAGCCATTTAAGCATTTTGGAACTAACTTCTATACGAAGAGTCCGTTCCATTGCAAGTGACATTGGAAAAAATAGATAGAAAGCGAAACGAGTATAAGCTGACAGTGCAAGCCTATTGTTGTTACTTTATCTTTCGGACACTTCGTGCATGCACTCACTTTATTGAAAGCCGCTTTCATAAGCGATAAAAACATCGATACGAGTATCTCTACTAGGAAGTCAATGTATTGGCTGAAGGCGCATAGAGTGAAGAGGAAAGCATTTGGGACAATAGTTTTGATGCTATTGCTTAATTGGATGTTGGCATTTGCTTTCAACGTTCAGACGGTTGAAGCAAGAGAAACGATATACATCAGAGCAGATGGCTCAGTTGACCCTTCAACAGCATCTATTCTAAATTACGAAAACGTCTCCTACACATTTACCAGTAACATTAACGACTCAATCATTGTCGAGAGAGACAACATAGTGATCGATGGAGCAGGCTACACCCTTCAGGGTGTGGGAAGCGAGACAGGAATAGACTTAACCAATAGAAGCAATGTAACGGTTCAAAACACAAAAGTCACAAAATTCTATTATGGGATTTATCTCGAGGGTTCAAGTAATATCAATATTTCGGGCAACACTGCTTCAAACAACACTTACGGAATCATGCTAAACCTTTCCACTAACAACACCCTTGTTGACAACCGCGCCTCCAACAATACTGATGGAATCTATTTTGTCTACTCCGACAGCAACATTCTTTATGACAACGTTATCTCCTCGAACATGCGGTATGGGGTCATGTTCTCATGGTCTCCTAATAACAGTATTTTTCACAACAACTTCATCGATAATGCAAACCAAAATGCAAATGTTTCTGAATCTGTTAATAACCAGTGGAATGATGACTATCCATCAGGCGGAAACTACTGGAGCGACTACAAGGAAAGATATCCAAACGCTACAGAAATAGATAATTTGGGAATATGGAACACGCCATACACAATCGACGAAAACAACCAAGACAACTATCCCCTAATTACTCCTTGGGATATCAATCCTCCGCTCACAACAGACAACTACGATGGCTTATGGCATATCACAGACTTCACAATAAATCTTACAGCTATCGACGAGCTCACCGACGTGGAAGAAACCTACTACAAAATCAACGACAACCCAGAGCAAAACGTAACCTTCCATGGACAACCACTCATCACCACAGAAGGCACCAACAACACGTTGGAATACTGGAGCATAGACAAAGCTGGCAACAACGAAACCCACAGAATCCTAACAGAAATCAAGCTGGACAAGACGACTCCAAAAATCGAAACTCCATCTCGCACGCCAGAAGATAACATATTGCCAGAACAACCTGTGAAGGTTTCAGTGAACGCCACAGACGCCATAAGTGGAGTTAAAAACGTCACGCTGTACTATACAATAGACAACGGAACCGCATGGGAAGAACCAATACCAATGAACCTTAGTGCTTCAACAAATCTCTACGAAGCCACAATACCTGGGCAAGAAGCTGGCACATGGGTACAGTTCAAAATAGTCGCGTATGACCACGCTGGAAACAACGCAACAAGAGATGGAACAGAACCATATTTCATATACCAAGTAATTCCAGAATTTGCTTCAGCCATAATTCTGCCACTTTTTATAGTCCTCTCGATGACAGCTCTCACGGTAGCGAGAAGAAAAATTTCAAACAATGAGAGTAACAATCTTTAGACTGAGCAAGTTTGAATAGAGACATTTCACTTGAGTATGCCGCATGATTGCTTACATCTTTCAGGCATCACAATTATGGTTGAAGAAAGGTGCATCGCGAACAAAAGAAAGAGGGATTTTGTTTTGATGGTCAAAGGTTGGACTGTTCTTTATTCTTCTGTTTCTTCCGCTTCTTCAGTCTCTTCAGCCTCTTCAACTTTAGGATGCTTCTTTCTGTAAACAATGTAGGCTATGGCCAAAACCACAACCACTATGACAGCGATGGTTATCTGGAACCACAACTCGGTCCAGATTTCTGGAACTGGAGGCGGCTCATCAGAAACGATTCCGTAAATGTCGTCGTGAGATATTTCTACTCCATCTTTATCTTGAAGTCTGCTTTTCCCTGGGAATTCAGAACTAGCTCCAGTTATCTTTATCTCCGTGGTCCCCACCTGAAGCAATGTGAAATTGATTATAGCTAGAACTCCGCTTCCGCTAACACTTGTTCCCACTAAGGAGTCATAAAGGTTCTGAACCCAGCCATTGTCATTATTTACAGAATAAATTCCAAAGTACGTTGTATTACTGGCTGTTTTTAGAAAACCTCCCTCATAAATATTGTATGTCGTAGTGTTATACAGAGGCATAATTCCATCTGGGTCGCCTTCGCTTATTTTGATAATTGTTGGGTCCCAAGTGAGGTTTATCCGCCATTTGTTTAAGTCTGTCACATCGGAAACATTTATGTAAACCAAGAAGGTTGTGCCTGTTTCATTCATGTCGTAGAATTTTGATATTGACACGGTTGGATTTTGCGCTGAAACAGTAGGAACAGCAGTTTTTGGCGCTGTTAACATTGTCGTTAATAGTATAGTGGCTGCAAACAGAAGAAAAACTATTTTCCTTCTCAAACTCGCTCACCTTTACATCCATAGTTTTAACACTTACTATTTGAAGTTTTTCATAGCGAATATTTCTGTTTAACTTAAGTCTTTACAAGTTACAGGTTGACTCTAAATCAATCTTGTTAAACCTAAGAAAATGAAAAAAGGAGTTTAAAGATATAAGAGGGGGTGGCTTTGGCGTTTTATACTGTGGTTGTGTGGCGTAGGCGTTTGCCAATCAATGTTTTTCTGCCGAAAGCAAATGCGCATAGGGTCATCAGCAGAAAGATTGCAACGAGAATGTTCATGTTAAACTCTGGTATAGAGTATGCACCATCCTCCGCTGTGTAATCAATCAGTTCACCATCGTAATCTATGAGTTTCGTGTAAAATAGGTTCTCGCCTTGTATCACAAAGTGTATATTACAGGATCCAGTACCGTTCTGTAGTATTGTAAACTGAAGTTGGCACACTATTCCAGAAGTCACATTCACATAGTCAGGACCGCCAAACGTTATTCCAACCATCCAGAAGACGCTACTATTTGTCATTTCTGGTTCTGTTGGATCCGGATACGCACCAAATATGTTGTCAGATGGTATTATCAGGTCATCTGTGCTGTTAATCTTTAGAAGTGTTGGATCCCAAGTGATGTTTATCTGCCAAGCTGATAGGAAGTCAGCATCTGCTACTGTTACATTGGCTATGAAGGTGCTGTTAATAGGTGTATCCTCTGGGAACGCAAATGTGCTGTTTCCACTGAGGGGATTGATGAGAGTAATTGTGGTGTCTTGTGCTGAGACAGACTTTATTGAAAAGGCCATTATGAGGCTTAAAAGAATCATTGCTAAAGTACCATATACTCCTATTTTTTTCAAATTTTCACCTAGCCCTTTATTTTAAGGCTGTTCCATATTTTAATTTTTCTATGTTTCATTTCAGTATTTACAGCAGATTTTGTCCTTTAGAATGTTTAAAATGGTCTTTTTGACAAAGAATAGCTTTTGTGGTTAGATATAAATATAAAAAAGAGGGGGCGTAGTGTTTAGGGACACCCTTGCCCAATTCTTCTTTTCGTCCGTTGATAGTCCACGCCGTCGACTAATCCATCGTCGTTTACGTCTGCTTCCGGATTCCATTTAGGATCACCAGGCATTGAAGGAATGGCGTTTTTGAGGAGTTGGATGTCTTGACCGTCGACTACATCGTCTCCATTAACATCGCCATACCATCTAACCTTCACTTGTCCATCGGAGTATATGTTGTTTAGAAGATTCAATTCGTATGGAACAGCGGCGACTTCTGCTGAAATCGTGTAGTTGTGACACGGCGTTATGCCCGTTGTGTTCCAACTGAACGTTAATGTGACTTCTTCACTCGGGTTTAGGCTTGCAATCGTGTTGCCTCCAAGCAAGTTGCCGTCGTAATACACGCTTAACACAATCGAGGTTTCTGTGATTTCTCCCTGATTTTTGACGGTTGCGTTGATTTTCAGCTGATTCCCCTGATAAACCCATGTTCCGGATGTAACAACATTTGTCACCGCCAAATCTCTTATTATATTGGCAAACAATCCGTCGTGCACTACGTGTGGTATTGGTCGTCCAAGGGAGTCGACAAGACTTGTGTTGTCAAGCTCCAGCAGAGTTGCTCCTATTCCTCTGACACGGAACACGAGGGCGACTACTGGAAACTCTGACTCGGTTGTTATCGGTACTGCTGGCGATATAAATGTCACATTAACAGTTACCAATCCACCAGTGTTGTTTACTGAAAACTCAGGAATGTAATTTGTCTCGCCTAGGACATCAAGGACTGTGAGGCTGACGCACCACAAGATGGCAGGGTCATACTTTAGACTAAACCCGTAACCGTACATGTCGGTGACGTTTTTGATTGTCACGTTGTACTGTATGAGTTGCGGTGGCAAGATTGACGAATTGATTATCTCTGGAGGATTAACAGCAAATGCTGCTCCTTCGCTTGGTGGTGGTGGAGGCGGAGGCCAGCTGTACTCGTAGTAGCCGTCTTCGGTAGTGTAGGTTATGAGGGTCATTCCGTCTGGTTCTATGAGTTTTGTGTAGAATAGATCCTCGCCTTCAAGCACAAAGTGTATATTACAAGACAATGTTTCCCCTTCACTCGGTGCCTTGGTCACGTTGAATTTGATTCTGCAGAGTGTTCCAGAACCGTTTATGTGTTCTGGGCCGCCTGATTTGATGCCTACAACCCAGAAGGCACTGCTGTCGCTTATGACTGGATCCGTCATGTCTGGATAGTTACCGAACACGTTGCTTGTTGGAACGTACATATCTGCGTTAATCGCTTTGTTGGCTATTTCTAGCAGTTCTGGATCCCATGTTAAGTTTATTTGCCAGACTGATAAGAATTTTACGTCAAAAATGCTCACGTTGACAATTACGTATCCGAGAGGATAATTAGTCGCTGTTGGAGGCGGGGCGGCGTGAGTGTATGTGATTGATGTATCACCTGCAACAGGGTCTAAGATTTTGAGGGTTGGTGTTGAAGCGAATGCTGGTTTTAGAAAAAGCGCTACAGTGCTCAAAACCAATATTAGAGTCAGAAGCAGTGACAGGTAGCTCTTTAATTTTACGTTCATTCTCCTTCTCTCCCCTTTTATTGTTGTAGTATTTATTATGCACGGTTCTTAATATCTTTTAGGTTTAACGTTGACATGTAGCAGAACGGCATCTCTTTCTAGAAGTTTGGTTTGCCAAAATTTCTCGTAGCTATAACGCTTTTTGGTCTGTGACTGGGATTTCGAGCTCCCAATAGCAACCGCACAGTCTCATAGAGCACTTTCTTTGCATTGTGGATTTGTTCATGCTTAGTATTGAGGTGAAGATTACAATTAAATTTGAGAATGAGGGCTGTTGGGGAATACGTTTACTAAAAGAAAAAATGTGGACTTTAGGACGCTTGATATATTCGATTCGTAATTATGCGCTTTCTCCAATGTGAATCTTGACTATTTGAAAGTCTACACCGTCGACTATTCCGTCGTTGTTTAGGTCAGCGTTTGGATTCCAATTTGGATCGCCTGGCTGTGAAGGAACTGCCCTCTTGACAAGCTGGTAGTCTTGGCCGTCGACCACTCCATCGCGGTTTACGTCGCCAATTAATGTTGGTGGTGCAGTTGCAAGAACGGTCACTAATTTAGAGGTAGAGTTAGTTAGGCCAGTGCTGTCGGTAACTGTTAGAGTCACAGTGTATGTTCCGTTTAGTATGTACGTGTGATTTATTTTGTTTACACTTACTGTTGTTATGTTGTCGTCGCCGAAATTCCATGTGTAGTTAATTATTGGAAATTCGTGGGTTCCATTCCAACCTGGTTTTGATTGAGATGCGTCAAACGTAGTTGTCTGATTTGCTACTGGTTGAGTTAGCCAAGTGAAGGAAGCCACAGGTGGGTCAGGCGGATATACGGTCACTGGTTTTTGGGTTAAGGACCACAATCCTTCGCTGTCTGTGACGTTTAATGTCACGGTGTATGTTATGTTTTGCGCAAAAGCGTGATAAATTGTTGGGCTTGTTGTCACATTTTTTGGGCTACCATCGCCCCCCCAATCCCATTCATATTTCACTATTGTATCGTCAATACCTTCAGCTGACGATGCAGATGCGTCAAAGAGGATTTGTTGGTTTTTATAAGGATGTAATGGTACGTAAGTGAAGGAAGCTTGTGGCGGTGAAGGAGGATAACCATTGTTTGTGATGAACGTCGGGTTCACTTTAAATGTGGTTCCGCCTAAAGCAACCAGTGATTGCGTGGGTGCCGTTCTAGCTGTGGCATAAATTGAATAAACGCCAGGGAAGGGTTCTGGAGAAAGCCCAAATGTTGTGTTTAGTGTTCCATCGGGCCCGACTGATGGAGGTTCTGAAGGAAATACAGGCGTGGATTGCAGGAATTCTTGGTTTCTTGTGAGCTTTATTGGGGCTGATTTTTCTAAACAGTATGGTATTCCACCGCTATTTGGATAATCTGTGTATGCGTTTGCGTAGATTTTTGCGGTGCCTATGTAGGCCCAGTATGGAATTTCTAATTGAATGGGCCATGTGCTTTCGCCTGGAGGCATTGTAAGTTTGACATAGCTTGTTCCAATTGGAATAGTGTTTCCGTCGTAAAGAGATACTGTCAAAAGAACGGTGTGGAAATTCGTGTCCTTGTTTCTGTATTGCATTGTAAAGTAGGCATATGAATGATAGGGATATGGCTGGATGTAAAATACCTCTTTTCTGTTTTTGTAGCTGCTGTCGCATGGAACGATGTCGATAATTTCAATTAACGTCGGGACTGATGTTACATTTCCTGTGGTAAGTGTTCTAAAGGCAATCGAGCTGATGGAGTTTTTTATTTGAAGGGCCACTAACCCGTTTGATATTGGGGATCCTCCCTCGGATAATAAGGTCCCTTGGACATTGACTTTTTCTCTTAGATAGTATTCATCTTTATCTTTTACTATCGCTAGTGTTGACCCCGGGTTTCCTTTAACCTGGTTTTGTAGGATGATAACTGATGCTAGACTCAGTAAAATTGTAATGGCGAGTATGATAGAAGTTTGTTGAAGTTTCCTATGCATGTTTCTCCCCACTGCTAGTATTATTGTGCTGTATAATAAATGCTTTCTGGAAAAATATTCTATGTATGTGTGAATTAAAAAAAATGAGGAGTTTGGTTGTTTATGTGTTTTGTTTATGGCGTGTATTTGACTATGATGAATGGCGGGTTTGTTAGTTCTGCTTCTGGACAGTATGCGTAGCCGTATTCTGATGGCCAGTTGCTTAATGCTGAGACTTCGACTATTCCTTCGCCTACAAAGGCCCACTTCGGAATTAATACGCTTAAGTTGACACTGTAGCTTCTGTTTTCACACCATGGCAGGGCTGGGTCGCCAACGCTTATCCATATTGAGGCTTTTCCTATTGGCACTTGAAGGTTGTCCAAGACTACCAAGTGGATTAGTACTTCAACTGGTATTTCTTTGAAGCTTACGAATGTTACAATGAAGGTAGCTATGGTGCCTTTAACTACTTCTGTTGGGTCAGCTGTTACTTTGAAGTCGTAGACTAACCAGTAAACTTTGAACCATAGCCAGTCCCATGTGAACTTTTCCCTTACCGATGCTGATGCAACAACTGTCCATACTCCGAAGATCAGGTCTTCTGCGCCTTCGCATGGCCATTCGATACCGAAGAATATGTGGGCTACTCCGTTTTCATCTGTCATCGCTGTCTTTGTGAAGTTGACGTATCCTGCTTCATTCCAGACTTGGAAGGTCACTGGCTTGTATTGCACTGGGTCACCGTTGTATGTTAGCTTTGCGTAGAGGTGAACGTCTCCTTGCGGTAAGAACATGTCGCTTGTTTCATTTAGTCCTTTTCCGTTGTGGTCGTCTGGATATTGTGTGTAAACGTCTATCATTAGTCCTAGTACCCATCCGTATATGGCGTAGTCGCCGTCAACTGGTGCTCTGCCTTCTATCCATTCGTCGTTTGCGTCTAGGAACATGTGTGTTGGCAGGGCTGGGAACATGTAGTCGATGTCAAAGGCTCCTGTAACATACTGGCTCCATGGTGATTCCAATTGAACTGTTGCTTCGAAGTAGAATGTGCAGATAATCCTTTCTCCCACTGGTAATCCTGTGGTGTCTGGGAAGAAGCCCCAGTCGAAGTTGCCACTCGTGTCGTTCGGGTTTATGGCTATTAATACGTATTGTTTTTCTTTGCCAGCTGATACTCCACCCCAACTGGTGAAGAAGTCTGTTCCGTAGGGAGCCCATGTAGTCTTGTTCATGAAGTTTCCTTCAGTAGCGTTGTTGACACCGTCTGGAAGTTGCACCAATTTAAACAGGTCGGTCTTGTATTTGAAAGCGAACTGGATCAGTGTGAGCATAGAAGCGTTTGCTACGGTTTCTATCACTATGTCAACTTTGAAGAAAGCTGCTGGTGTGCCTGTGATTGGCGGGCCGGCTGGTTTACCCTTTTCAACTAATGCGGGGCTAACAATCAGACGTGGCTTTGGCAATGCTGGCGGTTCATAATTGTATTCGTATGTAGCGTCATAAGCTGTGTAGGGTATTAGAAGAGCGTCTGGATCAATGAGTTTTGTGTAGAATAGGTCCTCGCCGAAAACAATAATGTGTATGTTGCATGTGAGGTTTTCTGATATGGTTGGAACTTTGGTCACGTTGAATTTGATTTGGCAGAGTGTTCCTGAACCGTTGACGTAGTCTGGGGGACTTTTGATGCTCACAACCCAGAAGGCGCTGCTTTCGGTTATGGTTGGGTCTGTCATGTCATATTGATTTGGACTGAATATGTTGTTTGTCGGGACGTACATGTCTGCGTTCTGTGCTACGTTAGCGATTCGAAGCAGCTCAGGGTCCCATGTGATGTTGACTTGCCAAGTTGCTAGCAATTCTACGTTAGAAACGTTCACGCTGGCAATTACGTATCCTAGAGGAAAATCAACGGCTGTTGGTGGTGGGTCATTGTTCGTGTAGTGGAAGAGGTCGTCTCCATCCACTGGGTCGAGAATCTTCAGCTCTGCAGTTACAGCTAAGACACCTGCTGGAAACGCCATTATCATGCTGAGAAGCAGCATAACAACCAATGTGACTGATAGTATTCTCTTTGGTTTTGAATTCAAATCTTCTCTCTCCTTCTCCTTTCAGCAGTAAATAAATGATTACTCTTCGAATTTAAAGTTTCTGGAAGAATATTCTATAGATGTGGAGGATATGCTCGTTTTGCAGATACAAAAAAATGGAGGATGAGATGATGTTGTGGACTTTTCTATGATTTTGTGTAGCTAACTTTGCCTACGAGTACCTTTACCTTTTGGTAGTCTACGCCGTCGACTATGCCGTCTCCGCTTACGTCAGCCATCCATCGCCACTTTGCACCGCCTGGCGCTGATCCTACTGCTCTCTTTACGAGTTGGAAGTCTTGTCCGTCAACAACTAAGTCTGCACTGATGTCGCAGATGCCTGTTGCGTTGAACCATTGGGCGTCAAAGTCCTTTGTTACGTTTATGTTTAAGGCGTAGGGATCAAGCACGAAGCAATACACATACACTTCATAGTCGCCTACTGCTGGCATTGACAGGCTGACAGTCTTTGGACCGAACGTGACTGGTGGGTCACCTGCACCAACAACTACTGCGGCAGTGCCAAAATCATGTGCGTGGCCGTTTGGTGTTATTCCAACCCACATGCACAGCACCAAGACGTCGGGTCCAGTTGCGTTGTAGTATTTGACGTACGCGCTAATTTCGACCAGTGGGACTGAAGCAGTCACTCCAGTGGTGCCGTTCCTCTTCAAGTATGGAACAGGCTTCACTGCTAGGTTACCTGACGTGTGCCAGGCCCCATCCATGAGGTATTGGGTGATGTTGTTTGTTGGGCTCATTGCAACGTTATAAGCAGCTATATTTACGTTCTGTACTGTGCCAATTATCTCTTTGCTTATGGTGTAGAAGTAGAAGCCAGGACTTATTGGGTTTGCGTTCCAAGTGTTCATCCATCCGTGTATCCATGACCTTTCGTAGTGGCGGCCGAATGTAGTGTATACTGGTTGTTGTGAGGCTTCTGCAAAGTAGATGTCCATCAGCTCATGATACACCGCTGACCTGTTTACAGCTTCCAGTGCTAGAGCTCTCTCGATCAGGCCGTCAACGTAGTCGTTGTCGATAGCAGTGATGGCTTCTCCGAAGTCGTTTGTGTATGGTGGTGGACCATAAGAGACATTAACTGTAGGCCAGCTAGCGCTTATGTCGCCCAGGCCGTAGATAACACCCTGGCCGTAGCCTGAATAGTCTCCGTGACTATGCATGAAAGGCATGAACCAGTTGTGTGGGTCTGGGAAGTCAGCCAACCATCCTAGAGTGAAAGCAGAAAGTCTTGTGTTGTACAATTCAACCAGGTAGTTGCTCCATGCAACTCCAGTGGGCTGAATGTCCTTTACTGCACTTCCACCCCATGTAAGCTGGTGTTCCATAATGTCCTCAATCATCTTGCATATGGTTTCTCTAGCAGTGTTGCCAGTATTGTACGTTAGCTTAACAGTTATTCCTTCAGATTTGGCTTGACCACCCCAAGCAGCATCCAAAGCTGCTTGCGCTTTGGCGAGATCAATGTCGCGTTTTTCCTTGAATTCATCGTAGAAGGCTGTTCCCGGAGGCATGCATGTTGTTGGTTGTATAGCTTCACCAAGGTTGTATTCAATATTGAATTTGGTTACGTTGAGGGCGTAGATGAACGCCAATCTCATGTTTCTGTCACTGAACAAGTCTGGCTTACTGGTAGCTCCAAGCTTTGGTGTATAATCGCTTGGCTGGCTCACGTTGTAGTTAAAGTATATCGCAGCAACTGTCTGAACTGGAACTATGTACAAGTTAAAGCCAGGATATGGAGCTACATCTTTGTTTCCACCAGGGTGCATTTCACCAACGTTTGCCCTAGGAACTGCACAGAAGTCAGCTTGCAGTGCTGGATCTGTTGAGAAGAACTGTGCTTTCCTGTTTGCCCACTCTGCGACAAGCTTCACCTTTGCGTTTGCGACTTTAGCGAAATCGTTAGGATTAAGAAGTCCTCTCCAGTAATTGGTGTTGTTTGCCAGTACATACCAGCCTGTGTCGGGGTCAGTGTTAAATTCTACAAGGGTGTATGGACCTGTTCCCAAAATTTCAGGTGCAGGATCCATCAATGGTCCTGGTGATGGCGGATCATAGCATCTTGTGAACTCTGTGAAGTCATTATAGTTTCCGTTCCAGCAGCCATGGGCAATAGCGTAGTCCTTGCTTAATATCATGCCCCATGTTTGGGACAGAATTTGCTGGAAAGGCGCGTATGGCCCTGGAAGGTTGAACCACACAAAAGTGTCATTTGATCCTATAGCGGCCTTTATGTCGGCTTCAAGAGTGTTATATTCTGAGGTTTCATTTATTCCGCCTCCATTCAAATCGTAGTCCGAGGATCCATATGCTCCAAGCAGGGGTTCATAGAACATCCATTGCGGACCACCCGAGTGGTCCATCAACATGCCTCTCTCAAAAGTGTACTCAATGTCAGCACCTGTAAGGGGATCACCATCACTGAATTCAACGCCGCTTCGTATATGGAAGTACCATGTTTGATTTGTGCCTGCAGGTGCATCAAAGCGTGGGTCAGAAGGTATCAGTTCGTGTGTAGTGGGGTTTTCATCGTATCCAGGCCAATCGTCTGCCAACACAGCAATGAATGATGTTGTTGAGTTTCCATTAAACGCACATAACGGCTCTAAAACGTTTTGAATAAGCTCGGCACTCGCAGTGTCGTAAGCCCAAGCAGGATCAACTGTCTCGGGACCGCCGGCTGTCACAACAGTTAGCCAAGTGGGGTTAGGTGCTTCCGCACCAAACACAGAACCCAAAGGAACTAGTATACTGAGCATCAAAGCAGACATCAGAACTATAGTTAGAATTTTCTTATTCATTCTCTCCAATTCTCCTTTTACTTTTTGAGCGAATTAATAAGTGGAAAAGCTAATATTTAATGCTTATGGAACAAATCTCTAGCGTCTTTTCGCCCTTAAATTATGTCACAAAGCTTGCAGAGATGACTGCGAACGCTTACACGAATCGACAACGTTATAAATATCTGAATCTTCTGATAAACAAGGGGAAGGTACATGGGCTTATTAGAATTCGTAATAAGAAGAAGTCTCCTGATTATACCAACGCTCATAGGCGTAATACTGCTTATTTTTGCAGTCACACAACTATTCACACCCGAACAGAGGGCTACACTTTACATAACAACTGAAAGACAGATGAGAGATATCGAAGAGATAGTCAGACAATACAGACTTAGGGAATCTATATTTACGCAACTGATCGGTTGGTCCTCGCAAGTCCTACAAGGCAATCTAGGCTACTCAAAAACTGGAGGAGGACCAGTCTTAAGTGTTATGCTTCGAAAAATGCCAGCCACCTTTGAGCTTGTCATATGTTCGATTCCCATCACTATTCTCTTAGGCATATATTTAGGAGTAATATCTGCAGTCCATCGAGACAAAGCCATTGACCAAATAACCAGAACCGCGTCGATAATCGGTTGGTCCCTTCCAAGCTTCTGGCTGGGCATAATGCTAATTGCAATATTCTTTTTAGGTCTAGGCTGGTTTCCACCAGAAAGAATTGGAGCACAGGCATTCGAATACATTTATTTATCAGGTAAATGGCACCCCTATACAGGTTTATTCATGATAGACGGCTTACTAAACGGACAGCCATGGATAAGCTTGGATGCTTTAAGGCATATAGTGCTTCCGACAATAACCCTCGTTACAATCCAAATAGCCTTAATCGTGAGGGTAATGCGCTCAAGCATGTTGGAAGCCCTCGGCAAGGGCTATATCACAGCAGCCAAGGCAAAGGGTCTAACCAATAAAGAAGTTGTAAATAAGCACGCCCGAAGAAACGCTTTAATACCCACAATGACCGTGTCAGGACTCCTAACTGCAGGCATGATAACAGGTGTAACAATAACAGAAACCGTTTTCAACATTGATGGACTCGGAAGATGGGCAGCCGCAGCTGCAGGAGGAGGAGGCACAGTCCCTGATGTTCCTGCAGTGCTAGGTTTCGCCCTTTTCACGGGTATTGTTTACGTGGTTGCAAACTTAATAGTGGACATAATGTACGCGTATATTGACCCTAGAATAAGGTTGGGATAAACATGAGTTTAAAATACAAATTTAGAGAACTCAAAGCCGGACTGGGTCCAGCACTAAAAGAACTAAGGTTCACTTTAAAAAGAGTGCGAAAAAGTCCACTTTCAATAGCAGGTATGGCGATAGTGATATTCTTCGCCGTGATCGCCATTCTTGCCCCGATACTGGCTCCTCCCACCGACCCAAGAGATCCCTTCGCAATCTGGCATGATGGCTATGGACCGACACCAAGACCCCCAGGCTCACCCGTCCTTGACCCCTTTCCACGCAGCATGGGATGGACGACCCACTATTTCGGAACAGCTGAAGGACAATTAGACATATATTACGCATGCATCTGGGGAACTCAAACGGCCTTCCGCATAGGAGTCTTAGTAGTGGTAATTTCACTTGCGATTGGTCTTACGACAGGATGCTTAGCTGGATACTATGGAGGAGTAATTGACGAAATTCTGATGCGATTCACAGATGTAATTCTGGCCTTTCCAGGGTTGATCCTTGCAATGGCACTCGTCATAGCTTTACCACGAATATGGTCATTTGATTTTGGATTTCCGCTTCTTGCAATCGGAATTTTCTTCGCCATAATGATTTTGGGTCATTTCTTGAAACTTCAAGGCATGCTGACACCCATACTCAGCATTTTAGGCGCTGTAATTTTTGTAATGGTATACTTGTGGGCTTTGGGAAGCCCAACTATCTATGTGACGGCGTTAGAATTTACCGACCTAGACAAAGTTTTGATAGCTCTAGCTTTGGTGGGATGGCCAGGCTACACCAGAGTAATTAGAGGAGAAATACTTAGAGTCAAACAAGAAGATTACATCGAAGCCTCTAAAGCTGTTGGATGCTCTGATATCCGAATTATCCTAAGACATATTCTTCCAAACTCGCTGTACCCAGTTGTAATAATGGCATCACTTGACATAGGATCCATAGTCTTAACAGCCGCAGCATTAAGCTTCTTGGGGATAGGTGCTCCTCTTGGTTACGCAGACTGGGGACAAATGATCAGCCTCGCCAGAGCCACGATCTGGGCTGGAATTGAAAACCCATGGCAATTCTGGTACACATTTACCATACCTGGCATTTTCATATTTGTCTTTGTCTTAGGATGGAACTTACTAGGCGACGCATTTAGAGACATATTAGACCCAACACTTCGGAGAAAATAAAAATGACAGAAGATGTGCTTAGAATCAACGATCTTCGACTGAACTTCTACACCTACGAGGGAACGGTCGAAGCCCTAGACGGAGTTAACCTAAACCTCAAAAAAGGAGAAACACTCGGCATAGTCGGCGAAACCGGATGCGGAAAATCTGTCACAGGACTCTCAGTTCTAGTCATAGTCCCCCCACCTGGAAGGATAGAAGGGGGAAAAGTCTTTTTCAATGAAAAGGGAAAATCCATAGATTTACTAAGTCAAAACGAAGCTACTCTGAGAGCAATCAGAGGAGAGGCTATTTCAATGATTTTCCAAGATCCCAGATCCTCATTGAACCCAGTATACACAGCAGGAGACCAAATCGCCGAAGTTCTCCTTCATCATAGAAGAAAGGAACTAATCCAAAGAGCACTAGAACAAATAGACAAACAGATCAAAAGCAAAAAAGCAAGTTTCCTAACCAAGTATTACAGAAAAATTTTGCGACGGATGTTAAAAAATCCAAAAAAGATTAGTCTACGAATCCTTTCAAGAATTCCCATCATCAGAAGGTATAAGCAAATATTAAACAAAGAAGCAAAGAAAGAAGCCATCAACATGCTTAGAGTAATGAGGATACCTGACCCTGAAAGAGTTGTAGACATGTATCCACACGAACTCAGCGGAGGTATGGCACAGCGTGTAGTGATAGCCATGGCGCTTGCATGCAATCCTGGAATTTTGATAGCAGATGAACCTACAACTAACCTTGACGTAACCGTTCAGCTTCAAATTCTAAACTTGATGAAGGAGCTCAAGGAGAAATTTTCTTCATCCGTCGCTTATGTAACCCATGACATGGGAGTTATAGCTGAAATGTGCGACCGCGTAGCCGTCATGTATGCTGGAAATGTTGTAGAACTTGCTGAAGTCAAAGAAATGTTCAAGAAACCCCTTCATCCATACACGCAAGCCTTGCTAGAATCTATACCAAGACCTGGCATCCCATTCAAAAGTATAGAAGGCACAGTACCAAGTTTAATAGAACCCCCGAAAGGTTGCAGATTCCACAACAGATGCTCCTACGCCATGGATGTATGTACTAAAGTAAAACCTAAAATGGTGGAAGTGAAAAAAGACCATTTCGTCCAATGTTTCCTACACCAATAGCCTTGAGGTGCACAACGTGAACACTCTAATAGAAATAAAAAGACTGAAAAAATATTACCCTGTACTTGGAGGAGTTCTAAGAAGGAAAGTTGCTGAAGTCAAAGCTGTGGATGGAGTAGATTTCAGAATAGTTAAGGGAGAATGCTTTGGTTTAGTTGGAGAATCTGGCTGCGGTAAGACAACACTCGGCAAAACCATTATTAGACTGCTCGATGCAACTGCAGGCAACATCTACTTTGATGCTCCGAATGATGCCATTGAAGAGATAGATAAACTGGAAAAGTCTGGTGAACGAAATTCTCATAGATTGAAAGAGCTTAGGAAAAAATATGATCTAGTCACGTATAAAGGACTAATGCTGAAGAATGTTAGAAGGAAAATGCAGATAGTCTATCAGGATCCAACAACATCTCTAGATCCGAGAATGCTTGTAAAGGACATTGTCTCAGAGCCTTTAATTGTGCAGGGATTAGCCAGAGGGCAGGACGTCAGAAAAAGACTGTTAGAAATTCTTAACAAGGTAAACCTTACAGAAAGGCACCTTTACAGGTACCCTCACGAGTTTAGTGGAGGACAAAGGCAAAGAATTGCTGTGGCAAGAGCCCTTGTGACCAATCCAGAATTTGTAGTTCTAGACGAGCCAACATCATCGGTTGACGTTTCTGTGCGTGCCCAACTGCTTAATCTATTTCAGGATCTGCAGAGAGATCTAAACTTAACTTATGTCTTTGTGAGTCATGACTTGAGTGTTGTAGAATGTATAGCCCACAGAGTCGCAGTAATGTACCTCGGAAAAATCGTAGAACTGGCACAAACAGAAGATCTATACAAAAATCCACTTCATCCATACGCTCAAGCCCTATTTGCTTCCATCCCGATCCCTGATCCTACGGTTGAAAGGAGACGAATTGTACTTTCAGGAGAAGTACCAAGCCCAGTTAATCCTCCATCAGGTTGCAGATTTCATCCCAGATGTTCCAAAGCTATGGAAATATGCGCCAAGGAGGAGCCAGAACTCAAAGATATAGGAAACGGACACTTAGTCGCATGTCACGTGATTAATTGAAACACAGGTTTAAAGGTCCCTTCTGCTTCATCCAAAAAAAGTCAGAGTTGTCTCAGAAAAGCTCTAGTATTCCAATTTCATATATAAAAAATATTAAAGCCATATGTTTGAGTAAGAATGTTTCACAAAGTATTTATTATTGGAAGAAGAAAGAGTATTTGAGGGAAGGGGGGCGAAAATGCCTAGCATAATTGTGGAAATGAAATGCCCTCAACATGGCTTTGAACGCTTCAAAATCAAGGTCATAAAGCGATTCAACATCGCTTCCGACGAAATAGTACCTAAGCTGAGACGCAAGCCCAAACAAGGCGAGTTGAGCTTGATATACATTGGTAGAAATGTAAGATACAACGAAGTTAAAAACTATTTGATAGATTACTTCGACGAAAGAGGAATGATAAAGGAAATAGTACGGATAAGAATGCTAGTTTAAATTTACAAATCAAATAGCCGAAAATTAAATGGTCATCTTAAAGCAAAGAAATGACTCTGTTTGGAATTAACATGGAAAAAAAATGGATTAATAGACGGATCGACCTTGCGTTGTTTACAACCAGTATAGGAAATTTCTTCAAGGAAAACGATTTCGAGGCGATAAAAGGAGACATATCAACGGGTCACCAAATTTTGGCAGAAGGTTCGTCACGTTTTAGGCTAGATGGATATGTAAGTGTAATAATTGAAGGAAAACCAAACGATTTTAGTGTGAAGCTTGAACTCTGTAAGGAAGGAAAAAGGAGTTCTTTCACACCCATTTTATTGACAACAATGTTCTTGGGTGGATATTTTCTAACTAGAAAACTTAAGTCAGAGGAAGACTGGATGAAGTTGGAGAGAGCGTTCTGGAGACACGTAGACAATGTGCTTCTGAACTTGAACAATTCCGCCCAAGACTCATTCTGCTCATCTGAACAGAAGGTTGATCCAGAAGCCTATCAGTAGCAACTGTTGTTGCAAAGAATCAACAAAAACCTGACGGTGAGAACTTGATTTCTTTTTAACTGCTAATTTTTTGGTGGCTTTCGCTCCAAAAACGGAAACAACAACTCCAACGAGGCACAGTATGCCACCACTTGGGGCAATAAAAGGACTCGCACCCTCAATAACTTCTCTGTAAATTATCATTTCCGCGGGCGGTCCTTCAGCCCACTTATTTGGTTCTGCCAGCTCAGCCCATTCATTCGGTCCCACAGTCTCATTCACATGCAAGATACGCGTCGAATAGTTTCCACTTTGCTTTACTGTAAAGCGAATCTTCAAGTAAGATTCATCCACCTCTAAACTGTCAGAATCCACCTGTCCATATTCCACAAAGACAAGTGAGGGAAAGGTGCTTGTATAATATGGGCTTGTTGAGGGTCGAGCATAAAAGAAAGCTTGAAGCTTTGTTATGTTTCTATTAGGCGAAACTATCAATACGTCAATTGGTTGCGGTTCTGTATATTCCCCAGCCGTGTAATTATCTCGCCAGTAATAGGTGGACGTAATGTCCACAATGTAAGTGTTTCCCTTCGTAAGGTTTTCGGAAACTTCCCAACTGTTAAGTTCACTCTTAACGGTCACTTTTCTTACATTCTGCAGGCTCGCGCTGACAATTAGAAAAGTTAGACCTGTTAACAAGATGATTATTCCAAACAAGAACAGCATCCTTTGCACTTTGTATCTCCCTTCGTCATAGTCATTAATATTAAAGAAGGGGCTACTTCATTAATCTTACTTCAGCATCTAAAATATTAGTGACCCCCAAACGTAACATGCCGAAATAACCACAACTCAGTAATCTGTTTTGGAGGTAATATTTCATCGTCGGGAGCCTATGAATCTTTTAGACAAGTATACGATAAGGAATGCCAATAAAAAGTATAGAACAAAGTTTGTGAAAATCCCCCTCCAGACTATCTGAACTAGGCCGTGTCCAGCTAGTGACACATAATAGTTTTCCATCATTCCGAAGGGATTCAACACGCCAAGCATTTCAAATGGAAAGCCGTAATATGAAACCCGAATGGCATGCGTTTCCATTACCCCTCCAATGCTAATCGTAATTTCTGTGGTTGTAAATCTGGTATAGCTAACAAGTGACACCAACATGAATAGTTCAGTCAACAAGAAACTAAAGACAACTTCCTTAAATTGCATAGAGTTTCTAATGTCTTCCAATGTTTTTCTCATCTCAGTCCCTTTCTGAGAAATCTTGGAACTAACGAATTAATATGTCTGTTGCTCCACGTTATTTAGTTGCACATGCTGGGCTCCGTCTAAAGCTATTGTTTGCGAATTCTATGCTAGAAAGGCTTCGATACTATTTGAATTTCATAAGTTCAGTCACCAGAGGAAACCACATTATTACTTTTCACGATGAAAAGACTTAAGAGAAGTGATGCAAAGGCTAAGGCAACAAGCCCTAAAAATAACTCTGCATACTGCGAGCTCACAGCCTCAATAGGAGTAAGAGGTTTGAGAATTAAGATAATAAAATAAAAAAGTATAGGACATAACAAAGTCTTGGTTCTGTAGAACAAAACTCCGAGAAAAACACCCAGAACAAAAAGAGATAAAACTTCAGGTAGGAAGCCAAACAGATTTAACGGCAAAAGTGGAGTTGCAAACAAGGCAAACATTAAAGAGGTTGCAAACAACGCACGTGGAAATCCTATCATTTTGGTGAGCCTGCCTTGAATGTATCCACGAAAAATCGTTTCAGTTGTGACGCTAGCAGCGAAAGCTAGCAAAATCATTAAGAAAATCTCCGTAGACGATTCGGAGGGAAAGAGGTAATACCCTGTAAAACTCCCAGGGACAAAAATAGTTATAACACCATAGGATATAGCCGGCAACAAGCAGCTTAAAATATATTTGTCGGTTTCTTCTGGCCATGAATAGCCATATTCGCTAAAACTTGAGTTTTCCTTTTTAATTACTAAGACAAGCAAAGTAGTGTAAAAAATTTGAGCCATCAAAAACAGGTATCCACCAAGCCTTTCTGTAAAAGAAAACATGTAAACAAGTGCGTTGATAATTTGCCATGACGCAAAAATGAATGAGTAGAAGCACAAAAAGAAATGTTTACTGCTAAATTTAGGCAAAAAGCTTACAACTCTGGCGGACTGCCGATGAAAAGCAAAATTTGCTTTTTGAGGCTCTGATGAAATTTGGATGCGCCCTGCATTTAGCATGTAAAATCCTAGGAGTGCGATAGCTAATAGGTAAACAATTAGGTAACTGAAAATTATCAGATTAGTCGGCGTAGCGTATACGAGGACAGTCAGGGAAAAGTAGGCAATGTCTTGAAGGTGAGGTTCGTTTCCGTCATACCAGTATAGTTCAACTTTAACATCATGAATTCTGGGTTTCATAGAATACCATAGTGACATAATATAAGCTCGTACGGTAGAATTTTCTCTATCACACGACCAAATTTGATAGTCTGTGTTATTATACTCATTCCACCAGAGATCATCATCAACATAAAATTTGAGGAAAAATGAACCGCTATCCTCACCAATCGTTGTGCAATTCTTGTTGTACACGACAAAGATCAAAAATACATTTTTTTCCTGAGGAGCTTCTTCTGGATATTTGACTTTCGTGAAATAGGCACCATAGATTCTCTCTGTACTTGGTGAGGGAACCAGATCCATCATGGCAAATAATATGACGATTAAAATTAAGATGGAGAATATCAAGAAAAGTCTTCTAGTTCCCATATTTCCACAATTTTATGATATAATTATGGATTTGCATAAGCTTTGTGGAAATTCTATACTATTTTGCATATTCAGCGCTAGTTGACAAAGAATCTTCTTTTAAAGATAAAAAAGTGGTTATCGTTGAGGTTACTCTATGTTTTTCCAACTCTCTTTTTTGTCATTTGGTAGTCCACGCCATCAACTACGCCATCGTTGTTTATGTCTGCTTGCGGGTTCCAGTTGGGGTCGTCAGGGCATGAAGGTATGGCTCTTTTGATTACTTGGATGTCTTGGCCGTCAACAGCGCCATCGCCATTCACATCGCATAACATCTTAACTTCTACCTGTCCATCGATGAACGTGTTGTTTTCTGTGTTTGTTTCGCCTGGAACAGTGCTTGCGACAGCCTTTATGGTGTAGTTGTGGCAGTATGGAACGCCAGTCGTGTTCCAAGAAAAGCTTAATGTCAACGTTGTGTTCGGCTCTAGGTTTGGAACGTTCTGTGTCGCTATAGTATTACTGTTGGAATACAATGTTACGGTGAATGTTGCGATTGTGTCTCCAAAGTTAGCAACAGTCACGTTAATGCCAACAATCCACCCTTGATAGACCGCATCCGATGAAACTGCAACATCAGCCACAGCAACATCATGAACTTCTCCAATGAGGTAAGGCAAGAAAACTATCGTGTTGATATAGTTAAGATCTGCTAGGTCTTCTGCAAGCATGTGCCCAGCGCCGTTTGAAATGCCTACGGTTGTCGACACTTGCCCATTATTATAGTCATAGTTAAGTTGAATCACGCCGTCAGAGCTTAATACTGCTTCAAAGTTTGCAACTATATTTTGGTTGTATAAGGCGGCAACATGCCATCTAATGCCAATGTGAGTGGAATTCTGCCAAATGTAAATGTCGTATGGTTCGTATGTTACCCAGTCATCCCATGCCGGGGCTATCGCCAATTTTTGAGCCAATGACGACATGCTATTTCCCCAGCTAGTGTCTGGACCAAAGAAGGTTATCAGTCCGTTGCTTGAGATATAAATTGTTCTGTAATAGATGCCATAGAACGGAAAGTCAAACGGCAAAGTGTATTGCCAGCTGGCATCGTCTGCATGCCAGCCCATGGGATTTCCACCGCCTATCCATTCATGTGAAATATGCAACTTTGAATAGAAGAACACGCAAGTCCAATAGGTTACAACGTTGTTTGTTATGTATTCTTCTTCTGGCACAGGCACAGCGTAAGCAGTAATGTTGTAGCTTCCGGGCTCGCTGATTGGAGTCCATGTGTAGTTCGTGGTATGGGACCCTTTTACCAGAAGTTCAGAAACCGTTTCAGAGCTAACCACAGTACCGTTAATTAGTAAATACAGTTCTACATTAGTCTCGTTGTTTAATCCGCTGTTTCTAACAGTAGCTTTCAGCAATGTTGAACTGCCCAACTCAAGAAACCGCGGAGCATCTAAAGAGACAACGAGATCATGCTCATATTTTACCATCCACTCAACCATATTCGCAAACATTATTTCGTTATCGTCGCTATACAAGTCGGCGGCGAAGTCATCGGACATGCAAAGAACATATCCGCTGACTTCCGACCCTGCAATCAGCACATACATGTCAGAGGCGTCATTTGCAATCCAATATCCCGGAAGGACTGTTTGTAACGAATTGACGGGATTGGATGCATAAATGCTGTTCACACCGCTCATTATTGGGTGCAAATGGTCAAAATTGCTTGAAGACCCAGCGTATCCATAATAGCCAGTGTATGATATGCCAAATTCGCGGAGTATCTCTTGAACAGGGTACGCCAACTCATCTCCGATGCCAACAAAGCCCTTTCCTAAAAGAATGAATTCTTGAACCGCCGCAATCTCTGAAGGCGACCATGGATTATGGCTCCAGTCTTCTCCTACCATGAGAATGTCGAAATCCTCCAAAAGCTGCGGCGTCAACGTAGAATATATAGTGACCGCAATATGACCCAAACTTTCGCAGAAAGTTTTCAGTTCACCGCTGTGCAAGGATTCGCCATGAGTCTCAATGAAACCTATAACCGAGGCATATGAAACTCTTAAACATATCATTTCCACGTTGTTGAAAGTATACTCTTCGCCTAGGACAGGAGGCGCATACGCCGTTACGTTGTAAGTTCCCTCTGTTGGTGTCCAAAGGTAGGGAAGGGTTGCCGATTCACCAACTGCCAAGGTTGAGACCGTTAGGTTAGCTACTTGAACGCCATCTAATAGCAAAAGCAGTTCTACGTTAGTTTCGTTATTCAAGCCTAAATTCTCTACAGTAGCATTCACTGATACGGTTTCTCCTGGTCTCAGATGAATAGGACACTGTAGGTATGTTACTAGTTCATGTTGGGGCTTTTGGTAGTGCGACCATGTTATTGCGTTGTAGAGTAATTGCAAGTGATGGTAGTAGTATGGCGGTATTACCTCAAGCCATGGGGAAATGTATACTAAACCTCTGTAAGTGACTATTGCGCTCTCCTGATAATGCCCAAGTGCAAGGTACTTGCCGCCCACCAATTCGTTTGAATCCCATCGTCCATCGTAAGGAAGCGCGGTTCCGACTTGCGGAAATATCAGCGGGTTTGGAACATTAGCAAAAATAGGATGAGTTGTGTTCTGTAAATGCAGAAGATCTGTTCCTGTTGAACCCCACATGACGGTTTTATTTAGTCCAAACAATGATGCCAGCTTATTGTTGTTTGGAACCCCATAGTATAATGTTCCAGCGGTGGCTATTAGCCCATGCCCCTCATAAACATATTTCGTTATTGCTTCAATTTCAGAGTCCGTGAACTGCCAACCCGAATATGGGTCGTATGCGCATGAAATAATCAAAACGTCTGCTTCTGTGGCTGCAATATCCTCGTAAGTGATGCCCCCTTTGTTTAGAGTTGTATGATCAATATAGACCATGGTATCGCCAAAGAGATGCCATTCATTGTTCAACGCTTGCCAATTAATGATAATTTGGCTGTAACTGTTGCCAGCAGAATGCAACACAACAGCTTTCACTGGAAATCCAACATAGATGCGCTTCCATACGACATTGTTTTCCACGTTTTCTTCGTCGAGCACTGGCACTACATAAAGTGTAACGTTGTATAGCCCTTCATCTATTGGATTCCATTCGAGACTAACTGTTGTCGAGTTTCCTCCAGTTAAGAAACCTATCAAAGTGGAGTCTACCATGGAGTCATTTGCCAAGAGTTGTACTGTTACATCAGTTTCATCATTTTCTCCGAAATTAAGTATGGTAGCGTTTATGATTCCTACAGCTCCGGGTTCTACATATGGCGGAGTCGCACATTCGTAAGCTATAAGTTCATGCGTCGGAGGACTATGCTCAACAGCTTTTCTAGCATTCACTCTTCCATACCCGTAGTATACGTCGAAGCCTTCGTCGCCCAAATCGTCAGCAGTACATCGTAGCCACAACCTCACCCAGTCTCTAGCTTTGTTTGGATATAGGCTCAATACAAGGGCAGCTACACCAGAAACGTGGGGACAAGCCATAGAAGTCCCGCTCAAATAATCGTAATTCATAGCATAGCCCCAATCATTCATGGTTACATGATACGTCGGCATTGTTGAGTATATGTAAACACCGGGAGCTGATAGTTCAATCCAGTCACCCCAATTTGAGAACCCTGCTTTATTGTCGTACTGGTCTGTGGCAGAAATAGCGATAACTTCGCTGTAGGCTGCTGGATATGATTTCAGATTTGTATTGTCATTTCCTGCAGCGGCAATCACAAGCACACCTGCATCATAAGCGTACTTAACAGCCTCATGCATTAGTTCGCTTTCGCCGTATCCGCCTAAACTCAAACTAATTATGTCGGCTCCGCAGTCTGTTGCGTTTATGATTCCATTGGCAACCCAGTCATCGTATCCATAGCCTCCACTATCTAAGACTTTTTCAGCCATGACCCGAACCTGAGCCAACCCAGCTATACCGACACTGTTGTTCAAGGCAGCGGCAATTATGCCTGCGCAGTGAGTCCCATGTCCAAAGTCATCCAGTGGGCTCGCATCCATGTTAACCCAGTCATAGCCTAAAGGCGCATAGTTGTCAGCAAGGTCTAGGTGGGTATAGTCGATGCCTGTATCGATAATAGCCACAAGAACATCATGGCTGCCAACAGTTGTGTTCCACGCCCAATCTGCCTCTACTTTCTTCGGTCCCCATTGGTTGTTCCAATATGGATCGTTTGGTATAAACTGAGCTTGAACCTTCATGTTAGGCTCTATGTAACTCGCTAAACCCGCAATATGTGCCTCATTCACGAAGGCTGTCACTGATTCCAACAAAAGCTCAACAACCACCGCTCTAACTTTGCCTCTCATTGAAACTGTGTTAACAATTTTTGCTTGGTGTTTAGCCGCTATTTTCTCTAGCTCAGGTAAGTTCTCGGATTTCTCGCCCTTAACTCCAATTACTAGTCTCGTTTTGTTGCCGTCAATGTAGGCAATGTTGCTCCATTCGCTTGTATCGTTAAAATGCCATATATCATCGCTGCATAGTGAGTTTTGGCTGACGTTTCCTAAAATCTTATCTTGTTCTGAAGCTGACTTATCGAGAAACCCGTTTTCACTGTTTTCCGCCAATGATGGCTTCATGATAAATGCCATGTTTAATGCGCTTGTAAGAATTAATGTTAAAATTAACGAACTGATTATTTTCTTTTTCATTTCCTTTCTCCTCATGAGTTTTGAAATATAGAAGCCGGACTATGCAAGATTATATTATGGAGTGACGTCACTTTAAATTTTATGGTAGCTTGTTCTATAACATAGGTAGCATAATTTGTAGTCCCACTGCATTGTAACTTTTCCTCATAAAATGGTTAAGAGACTTCACTGTTCTACAATTTTTTTGAGTTGATTCTTATACATTTCAACAATTTCATCTATTGTTGTTGCATCTTCTGCCGCTTTGTCAAGCCTATAATTGCCCGTGAAGCGCGGAAAACGAATCGCGAGTCCACTTCCTTTCCTTATTGAATCCATTGCACATGTGTGAATTGGGCTTAATGTTATTTCTGCGCCTAAAATTTCAATCACAACGACTGGCTCAAACCACACGTCAGCTTCAAGTGTTGAGTTAACTCTCGGATGTTTATGTTGTATGATGTGCTTTTGCATTGTCTTTGGCAGTTTCGCTAAATCCTCATCTGTAAAGCCTGTTCCGCACTTTGTGACGGTTTCAAAAGTGTCGTTTTCGGGGTTGTAGGCTGCAAGAAGTAGGGCGCCGTAGGTTCCAGCTCGTTTTCCTCTTCCATGAAAAGCTCCGACAATAACTAAATCTACAGTGTCTGTCATTTCGCTTTTGTAGTCGCGCTTGTATTTTATCCAAAGCCAACCACGTGCCCCAGCTTGATAAACCGAATCTTCGGCAATGGATTTGCAGACTAAACCTTCGCAGCCATTTTCTATGGCTTCTTCAAAGAACTTTTCTAGTTCTTTCACGCTGCCAGTGATTATGTGTTTAGCAATTTTTATTCTGTCACTTTGTTTTACGGCTTTTTCAAGTGCCCGTCGTCTAACTGGGTAGGGCTCCAAAGTTAGGTCTTCACTGTCAACAAACAATGCGTCAAACAGGAAAAGCGAGACAGGATACTCTTCCATGGCTTCTTTGATTCCGTACTTGCGTCTGCGGTGCATCAGTTCTTGGAAGGGGCGCATTTCCCCTGTTTCAAGGTCAATGGCAACGCATTCTGCCTCTAGAATGGCATCTTTTGCTGTTATGTGTCTCTTAAGAAGTTCAATAGCGTCTGGGTACTGGTCGGAAATATTTTCTAGGCGTCTGGAATAGAGAACTACTTCGCTGTCTTTCTTGTGGGCTTGTATTCTTTCACCGTCGTACTTATATTCGGCTATGCATTTTCCGCCGAGTTTTTCCAGAATTTCTTCTGATGAAGAAAGCCTTTCAGCCAGCATAGGTCTTATCGGCTCAAATACTAAAACCTGAAACTTTTTAATACCGCTTAAACCCTTTTCAGCTACAACTTTCGCAACTCTTCCAAGATCTGAGGAAATGTTGTAGGCTCGCTCTATTAGTTCACGGGCCTCTTTTCCACCGCCGTAAGCCATTGCCAAAGCGTCCAAAACAGTCATGTCAGCGATGCCTAAGCGCAAGTTTCCAGTCACAGTTCGCATGATGTATTTGGCTTCTTTTGGAGTCGCATCCGAAAGAAGCCCAGCTAAAAAAGCAGTTTTAAGATCAACAGCGCCAGAGCCTGAAGCCTTAGCCATTTTGTCGAGGGTTTCGTGGACCTTTTGAACTGTTAGGGGTTGCTGGAAAAATGTTGCCTGTTTTTTGTTGGCTACAAAATTCTGAGCTGTTTCACCTATGTCTCCAGATTTCTTTAAGTCTTCTTCAATTTCGCTTTCTCTCCTTCCAGAAGCTCTTACTAAGGCTTTTATTGCAAGCTTTTCGGCTATGCCTATCTCGAGGCTGATAAAATCGGGGTATATTCTGCCTTGGGTTAAGTATACGACTTTGTCGATGATTTCTTTCGGTGTGTCTTTGAGGAGGTTGACTAGGAGGTCTGTCATTTCAAGTCTTTTAGTTGTGGCTTCTATTTTTTCGTAAGCATCCGCTATTACGGCGTACTTCACTAATAAGCCTCACTAGTACAATGTAAATGCAAGTATTAAAATTTCATTTGGTCATTTCTGTTAGCAAATCTGCAAATCTTATTATGTTTATACTAGACTTTTTATTTTCTCAAAGATGTCGTAAGCTAGGATGGTGCTTCCACAATGTTGGCATGTTGTTTGATTACCAGATTGGGGTAGTCTTATTGAAGCACCACATTCAGGGCATTTAACTTTCTGCAAAACCAAACCGCCTTTTTCCAGATATGCTTTTAATGCTGAGAAATCCAAGACTATTTGCACTTTTTCTCTTTTCTTCTCAATATCAATACTTTCTAACCTAGCTTTTACTGAAGAGATTATACTGCTTTGCCATTGAACAGGGTCTCTAACAAGAAAATCGAGACGTACTGGGAAACTGCTTACATAACCTTTCTTGGCATAAACCACTAGTTTCTTTTGCAATGTACCTTCGACTGAAGTATTAGAAATGCCTTCCAATAGTAGATCAAGTGTCACATAGATTCTTTTTGAAAATAGACCAGATGAATGTTCAAATATTAGACGTTTGTTGGTGAGAAAGAGATTTCCAAAAGTGTCGTTATGCCTTGCGGTTTCGACTAGAATTCTTTTTTCATCATTATCAAAAATTGGCACGGACATATCCTCGTTATCCTCTACATTCTACCCCACAGTCAGGACAAGCTGGTTTCTTGAAAACCAGTCCTACCTTTGGACAGCATGCTTCGCAAAAGACTCTCTTACAAGCAGGACACTGCCATGCTTTTGGCTTGAATAAGCTACCAACTTCTTTCCCACATTTTGCACAAAATCCTCGCACCACTTTAAATCTTCCACCAAGATTATTTTATTTTAGAGAGGCAAATTAAGGTTTTGTGGTAGTATTCTCTATATAACCTCATTATTAAACCAATGAATCAAAACCATTCAAATAGACCTAGCCATTAGGCCATATTCGGCTGTCAGCAGCAGGCAGTTTCTAGAATGTTTCGTAGTGGACTATTTGGTTTATGGGTTTTATACTTCGTGGCGAAGGAACCTCAGCAGGATAACCAACGGGAATTATGGCTACTGGTCTTATTCCATAAGAAATCTTCAAGATTTCTCGTGCTTCTTCCTCTCTGAACGCGCCGACCCAGCATGTGCCCAATCCAAAAGAGTAAGCGGCTAAAAGAATGTTCTGTATGGCAGCGGCTGTGTCCTGTATGCAGTATAGGGTTTTGCCACGCACTCCATAACCTTCAGAGGAACTGTTTTCATCTGCACAAACAACAATCACAACGGGGGCTTCCTCAATGAAAGACTGGTCTAAAGCGGATTCAGCCAGCCTTCTTTTAATTTCTGGTTTTCTAACGATTATGAATTCCCATGGTTGAATGTTTCCTGCGGAAGGCGCCCATCTGGCTGCGTCAACAATTTTTTCAACAATTTCTGCTGGAACATCTTGACTTGCGAAGGCTCTTATGCTTCTTCTCCCTTTAATCGCCTCTAAAACATTCATAGCTTCACCCTCTCTGTCAACTGTTTTCAACAAATCATATTATGTTTTTCCAACGTTGACGAATATTTGCTCAATTGGAATATTTTTTTCAAAAACCTCTCTGCTTTTGTTCTTGTAGCTCTTCGAGAGTTGCTCAATTGCCTTTTCACAAATGAGACTATTTCTTTCTTATTCTGAGCTTGTTCGTAGTATTGATAAAATGAAAGGATAGTCTTTCCAGCCAGAATGTTTCGGCATTCTTTTGTTGGTAGCTGTATCGTTTCAACTTTTAAGAGCTCGTTTGTGATTTTAGTCTCAAGATTAGGCTTTGCATTGGCGATTTTTCCTGAATTGTCAACAACATGGGCAGCAGTGATTAAGCTTCCCTCTTGAAGGAGCCCATAGAATTTTCCAAATATCTTGTCAAATCTCTTGTTGACATCCACGGGAACCAGATTTGCGATGATATCGATTGCATTCCACTTAAGAATTTTATTTTCGCTACCAAGAAGGTTTATGAAAAAATCGATTTTTGGATAAAGCTTTTGAGGAGACTTCCTGCTTATGAGTGTTAGAATCTTGGCAGATTTGAACTTTAATTTTGGGTTCGATGAAGATATTCCATCAAAAACCTCTAGTAGCAAACTTTGGTCTGTTATTGCTTTTTCCGCCAAGTCTTCTGCCTTGTTCTTTTCAAGTTTTTCCAATACATAGACCCTCCTATTTCGTACCGTCTCGGACATTAAGGCTTATGCCTCAGTTTTTATGACTTGTGGAAGAAACTTCATTTGCATTTGAAATAACTAGTTTTTAAAACTCATTTCAACTATTCTAATCTTCAGGTGAGAGAAATGTTGGACATACCATCTATTTCAGCAATAGTAGCAGCAATAGGCGTGATAGTAGGTGTTGTCTTCACTTACTCGGAAGTTGGAAATCTGGTTAAAGAAAGACGAACAGATGTATCTTGGAGAATTTATCAGAGTTTCTGCAGCAAAGAGTTTCTTGAAGCTACATATAAGGTGTGGAATCTGGAATTTGAGGACTACAACGATTTTGTGAAGAAGTATGGTCTGCCATTTGCTGAAAGTACAGTTGCCGTAGCACTTGCCTTAGTTGGCAACTTGTATGAAGGAGCTGGAGAACTTCTTCACAGAGGTCTGGCAGATTATGAATCGGTCTCAAACATACCAACCAGCATGATGTGGGAAAAAATGAAACTTGTTATCGAGGGAACTAGAGAACAGTACAACTTTCCAGGACTTTGGACCAATTTTGAATACCTCTACAACGAATTGAAGAAAAGAGAGCAACAACTAGCGAAAATCCAGTAGGACACTCTTCCAATACCCCTTTTTTATCTAATGACTTATAAACGCATTCAAAACTTTCATATTGGTGTATTGACTGTTTATGTTTGGATGATGAGGTAGAGAGTCAATAGAGCTCAAAGCGGTGATATGACTCGACGGGCGAACTGACACCTTCTTCTACGGAAAACTTATCAGCCAAAAACACGAATGAGAAGAAGAAACAGAATTTAAAGTTGTAGAAGCGAAATCTAGGCGGAAAAACAGTTGCCTAAAACCAAAATTACAGAAGCCTTAGACAGACTCTCATCAAAACCAGCTGTAAAGTATGGAGTATACTTAACCGCAGTAATAATATTCTTTGCATTAATATTACTACCGCCGATTCTTGGAATAATAATCAAATGGAACGCAATGCAGCAAGTTCTGAGCCAACCAGAACTCATGTCACGCGCGTTAACTGCAATCGAGAACTCCTTCACAGTCGCCTTGCTCGTCTCCTTTTTAGACGTCATCACAGGAATCCCGATGGCATGGCTTATCACACGTGGAAAATCAAAATGGCTAAATGTCTTAGACACGCTTTCTGATATTCCCTTCATTGTACCCACAGCCGTGCTTGGCTACTCGCTACTTCTCTTTTGGAGCAAGCCAGAAGGGATATCTTCACTTTTTGGAAACTCGCTGATTTCACCAGGATGGCTCCTTATCATACTGCTTCACTTCACATTTTCCTACCCAGTAGTAGTTAGAGTGATGGTTGGAGCACTGCTAGACTATAAGATGGAGTATGAACAAGCCTCAAGAACCCTTGGAGCACCACCACTCACAGCATCAAGAACTGTCACATTCGCAATCATAAAACCCTCATTGATAGCCTCTTTTATCCTGGCTTTTGCAAGGTCAATTTCAGAGACAGGAGCAACCATGATTGTAGCTGGAGTCTTCGAAAATGGACCAGTTTTCATTCAGAACATGAAAGACGATTTCTCAGATGGAATAGTCAGCCAAGCAACTTATGAGGGCTCTATAGTCTTTGCCAGCTTCATACTTATAGCTGTCTCATGCATAATTTTTGCAGCAATCCGCGTCATTGGACCAAAACTAAAATCGCCCATAAGAAAAATCTGGCCCACAGCCGAAAGAAAACTAAGTTATTCAACAGCAACCTTTTCGAGAAACAGCATTACACTATTAATCTTTTTCACATTAGTGCTTATTCCATCCCTTTTTGTTGCATTTTCAGCATTTGAAGCTGTCTTCTCGGAAAACTTGCCCAACGCCCTATTAGGTGTTGGTGTCTGGGGAGAATATTGGCAGAGCCTCGTTCTTTCATATTTCCTAGGAGCAGTTGTCACAGGCCTAAACATCATTATTGGCTTGCCCGTGGCGATAATTGTTGCAAGAAGAAAGTTTGGAACATTACCCTCAGCTATATTAGATGTGCTTGTCAACATTCCATTAATCGTTCCATCAGTCGCTTTAGGTGTTTCTCTTGCGATTTTTTGGAAAGAAACTTGCGCCTTCATACCAGAAATGTGGTTGTTGATTTTTGCCCATTTAGCCATCACGTACCCATATTTTGTAAGATCCATGTCGGCAGCAGTTGAAAGAATAAACGTGGACTTGGAAGAAGCCTCAAGAACCCTCGGAGCTAAACCGTTAGGAGTTTTCAGAACAATAATCTTGCCATTAACCAAATACTCCATACTTTCAGGCGCAATAATGGTTTTTACACGAAGCGTAAGCGAGACAGGTGCAACTCTAGCCGTAGTCACCACACTCCAAACAGCGCCAGTGGTCCTCGTGAACTGGGTCAAACAAAAAGTGCCAGCCACACCATTTGAAATAGGTTTAGGTTGCGGTTTCCTAATACTGTTCTCCTTCATAATTCTCTTAGCTTTAAGACTTATCTCTAGAGGAAAAGGAAGATACTAGCATGTTTAATATACAGTCAACAATTTATGCAATAACTTCGCACAATTACATACAACATGTGGAGGAGCTTGAGCATGCCTGAGGTTCGCATAGTCAATGTTACAAAGAAATTTGGAAAAATTGTGGCTGTTGACAACGTTAGCCTCCACATTCACGACAAGGAATATTTTTCCCTGCTTGGTCCAAGCGGATGTGGAAAAACAACTCTACTGAGACTTATTGCAGGTTTAATTAAGCCGGATGAAGGTGAAATTTACATTGGAAATAGGCTTGTTAATGATGCCCCGCCAGAAGATAGGGATGTCGGATTCGTTTTTCAAACATTCGCATTGTTTCCCCATATGAACGCTTGGGACAACGTAATCTACGGCCCGAGAGTGAAAGGCTTCGACATGAAAAAAGCAGAGACAATAGGGCACGAAGTGCTCGAGATGGTTAGATTGCATGAACGTTTAGACGCTTTTCCAAGCGAGTTAAGCGGAGGAATGATGCAGAGAATAGCTGTGGCAAGAGCTCTAGCCGCAGGAGCCAAACTACTACTTCTAGATGAACCATTAGGGCAGTTAGATGCAAAAGTAAGAAACGAACTGAGATATGAAATAAGAAGAATGGTAAGAGACTTAGGCTTAACAGCTATACATGTAACCCACGACCAATCCGAAGCCATGGCAATTTCAGATAGAATAGCAGTTATGAAGAAAGGCAAGGTTCTGCAAGTTGGAACTCCAAATGAGCTTTATATGAACCCGAAAAGCATATTTGTAGCTCACTTCATCGGAGAATCAAACTTTCTGGAAGGTTATATTTCAAGCGTAAGCGGCAAAGGATTGATAATCGAGCTTCGCCGCGGGATAAAAGTTCAAGCGACCAATAAAGATATGAATACAGGCGAAAGAGTTGTTTTAGCAATAAGACCGGAAACTTTTGTCATTGAAAAAGGGATAAAGAAAACTAAAACTTCTGTTTTAGGCGTTGTAGAAAAGGTTACTTTTGAGGGAACAAACATACGATATGAAGTTAGACTTGAAAACCAAGATTTAGTGGCGGTTGTTAAACCTTCTTTAACTGAAGAATGGTTTAATACAAGCGAAAATGTTACTATAAGATTTCCACCCGATAAGGCACACGTGTTCGCATACCCAGATGTAGGATTAAAGGAGGAAATAGCTGTTGAGTGAGCTAATAAAATGGTTTGAGAAAAGAAGAGAAACCATGGCATTAGCAACTATACAGCGACATTTAGCTTTAACAACGGGGATAGTTGACGACTTGGAAAAAGCCATAATGGCAGCTATAAAAAAAGATGAGAAAGAAATGCAGCGATGCATCGAAAGGGTAGCGAGCAGCGAAAGAGAAGCAGATGCGTTACGGAGAAAGGTTATGGACGAAGTTTCAAAGGGAGAACTCTCACCAACGGACAGAGTAGATCTAATGGATCTCGTAAAGAGAGTGGACATGGTTGCGGACTGGAGTAGAGAATCCACAAGGGTGCTAGGTGCCATTCCAATGGAACATGTACCCAGCTCTATTAAAGAGGAATTCATAGAAATGGTTAGAAGCGTGAAAGAATGTGCAGTTTCGCTTCAAAAGTGCGTGAATAAAATGATGGCGAAACCCGAGGAAGCCCTTCAAGCCGCAGATACTGTAGAACGAGAAGAGGAAAACGTTGATGACATACATGAAAAGGCTAGAGCTTTACTTGGGAAAGAAGACTTGCCGAAAGCTGGAGTAGCAGTTCTAGTAAATCAGCTCTTCGAAGCTTTGGAAATGATTGCAGACGCATGTGAGGATGCATGCGACCAGGTAAGAGTTATAATGGTTAGAAAGTAGGATGAACACATATGACGGAAACAAGAATTGACATATCCAAACTGAAAAGCGAAGGCAGCGACCTAATTAAAGAATTAGCCGAATTCTTGAAAGAAAAAACGCGAGCCGAAGTGGAAATTGCAACAAACGAGATAATTGTGAAGAGCGAAGAGAAGGCTGTTTCAAAATCGTATCTGCGGGTGCTTTTGCGAAAGTTTTTGCACAAAAATGAGCTAAAGGATTATTTTAGAGTGATAGGCGGCAAAGAAAACACTTTCATTGTTAAGGCGAAGAAAATAGCTGAGGAAGAATAGTCGCTATTTCTTTTTAAGTGCCTCACGTTTCTTTCTAGCAAGGTCCTCTTGAACCTTGAGTACGTAATGTCTCGCAACGTAAGCACTTTTGTAGGCGTCCAGCAACTTTTCGTTCATCATACACTTTTCAGCCTCATCTAGCAAGTTCTGCACCTCAACCAACGCTGGACTAGTTTCGATTTTTTTAAGTTCAGGGTTCGGCTTCCACTTCAATCTGTCACTTTCATTTTGAAAAGTCATTGAGAATAGAAAGAGTGCATATTCCAGTTCTGCTGCAGCATGCCAAAGACTACCAGCAAATGAGCTTTCATCTTTTTTCTTCAAAGCCAGCATTGAATTTTTTAAGTAATTCAGGGCAGATTTCAGAGACTTCAATATTTTCTCGTTAGCCGTCATTGTCTCAACCCGTTTTAGCACATTAATATCAACTGTCCTTTTTTATTTGTTTCGTCAAAATTCGATGCTTTCACTTCTTCTCTTTAACGATAAAAACGATTCCCATTAAAATCAAAGCGGCGCCTAAAACAAACAGGGGTGCAGGTATCTCTTGGAATAGGATTATACCTAAAGCCGTTGCGCCGATGGGTTCAAGCAAAGCCATAGTTGCGGTTTCAAAGGATTTCAGGTTTGATAAAGAAGAAAAATACAATGTGTGAGCTATCGCCGTTGGCAATATGCCCAAGCCTATTAGTGGAAAGATAATTTCTGCTCCAGTCGGAACTGTTAAAATTTTGTTTGTTGCTGGTATGCTTAAAATCCCTACAATAATGGCCGTCAGCATATACATTGGGAACATTGTAGAAAGTATATTCATCTGGCTCCTTATCTTTCTGCCATAATTGAGGTAGAAGGCTTCAACTAAAGCGGCTAAAACAGCTTCCAAATCACCTTTTAGGCTTGGGGAAAAACCTTCTACATTCGCAGTCATATTCTCAGCATAGGCAACCACACATATACCAATGAAAGAGATTGCCAAGCCCACGATTGCAAGGCGGGACGGTTTAAGCTTGAAAAGGAAGCTCGAAACAAACATTGAGAAGATCGGAGTTGTATTGACGAAGACTGTTGCGTTCAGAATCGTCGTGTCCTTTACTGCAGATATAAAGAATATGAAATGGAGAGCAAGGAAAAAGCTGAGAATAGAGAGCTCTTTCAGATTTTTTCTAACAAGACTAAAATTGAATGATTTTCCAAGAACAACTAATGTTACAGCTAGGGCTACGCAAGCGATTATCAAACGCCAGAAGGCAATGTAGAATACATCTAGGTTTTCCAGAAATCTTATGAAGATTGCTGCTGTTCCAAAAAGAACTCCAGCCGTTACACCTTCTGTCAGAGCCAGTTTTCTTGTTCTTACACGCATCTAAATGCCCTTTTACACTACTAAACTGGATGTTATTTCTACAAGTTAGGCTTATATACATAATCGAATCGCTCCAAGTTAAAAGAAGGATTTAGCAGTGAAACTGGTTCGCTATCGCTATGAAAAGAGAGAAAGCTACGGCGTTTTAATAACTAATAATGTAATATGCTTGCCCAGTCTAGCGAAACGCTTCAACATAGAATTTCCGGAACTGATGGAAAACTTTATAACTTTAGGAGCAGAAGGCGTTGAAAAGACAGAAAAACTACTTGAAAACACCATAGAAAACGATATTAGAAAATTTTCTTCACCAGTCAACCAAGTAACCTTGTTGTCGCCAATAGCTTCTCCACCCAAAATTGTCTGTTTAGGATTAAACTACCGAGACCATGCTGCCGAACAAGGCGCTGCAATACCTGATGAACCGATAATTTTCATAAAACCACACACAACGATAATTGGTCCAAACGAAAACATTGTTAAGCCGAGCTTTGTTAAGCAGCTTACTATGAAGCGGAATTAGCTGTTGTTATAGGGAGAAAAGCTAAAAACGTTCCAGTTTCAGAGGCTAAATCATACATTTTCGGATACGCAATCCTGAATGATGTTTCAGCTCGAGACTTTCAATTTAAGGATAAGCAGTGGACCAGAGGAAAAAGCTTTGACACTTTCGCTCCGACTGGACCATGCATAACAACCGTAAACCAGCTTCAGGACACATCCAACTTATCAATCCGCACATGGGTCAACAATGAACTTCGCCAAAACTCAGCAACAAAAAACATGGTTTTCAACGTTTATGAAATAATACATCACTTAAGTCGTGTAATGACATTAGAACCTTGCGACATCATTGCAACGGGTACCCCCGCTGGCGTCGGTTTTGCTATGAAGCCCAAACCAAAGTTTTTACAAGCTGGTGACATTGTAAGGATAGAGATTGAAAAAATCGGCGTTCTAGAAAACATGGTTACTGAGGAAAAACCTGTTTAAATTACAAACTTTTTTAAAAAAAATGTGGCTATTTTTCAACCGACACTCTACTTTCACCAGCTTCTTTTTCAAGTCTTATAACATGTTCAGCCTTTTCTGCAAAGGCTTCGCTGTGCGTAACCGCTATTATTTGTTCTATGGCCTTGAAACGCGATATTGCCTCAGCTAAGCGGTCTATTGAGCCATCTTCCCTTCCGAGGCTTTCAGTTGGTTCGTCAAGCAAAAGCATACTTAATCCATGTCCAGTTCTAGACTGCATAATTAGCTGGCCTAATCCCAAGCGATATGCAAAAGCAAGCAACGTGCGTTCTCCGCCGGACAAGTTTGAAACTTCTCTTTCAACACCGCTTTCGCTTTTAACGTATGGTGTGTAAGTCTCATCAATTAAGACGTTTAACAAGGGACCTTCTCCACCTATTAGGTTGTCAAGAACTTGCTGAACAAAGTTTCTTAGGACTTTTACAAATTCGCTTCGCAGCTTAGGCTGAATGCTTCGGTAAGCGTCGCGTATGCCACCGATAATCTCAACAATCTTCACTATTTTCTCCATACGCTCAATTTTCTGCTGAGCTTGATCGATTCTTTCTTTCACTTCCTCTAGACGCTTAATCAGGTCTTTTTTGCGGTTTTCCTTAGTTCTTAGCTCGGATTCCAGCATATAATATTGTTTGAAGACTTGTTCTCTTTGGGTTCTCGCGTCTTCTAGCTCTGATATGTCGAATCTGCTGATTTCTGTTCGTACAGTTTCCAGTTGCGAGCGTATTTCCTTCTCTTGTTTTTGTTTTTCCTCAAAATCCTTGGAAAGCTCGGCTAATGCTTTTGATTCTTCGTCTATGCGGGTTTTTAACTCCTCAATTCTTGACGTGAGCATTTGCAAGTTTGAAAAGGCGGTGTTTGCCTTGTTCTTTATTTGCTGTAGCTCTTCGATGTCTTTTTGGAGTTGGCTTATTGTTCTTTGTCGTCCATTGTTTTCTTCTTGAATTCTCTGCATTAAGATGTTTTTGTATTCCTCTGTTAGCGTTTGTAGGCAGAGGGGGCAGCGGTTTTCAGTGGACAGTGAGGAGATTCTCTTCTTGTCTGTTTGCATGTTTCTGAGGGTTGCTTCATGCTCGCCTTTTAGGCTGGAGATTCGATCGTCAAACATTGTTAAACTTTGTCTTAAGGTTTCAAGGGGTTGGTCTGGCGAAATTCCAATTTGTTTAAGCTCAGTTTTATAAGACTCTATTTGCATGTCAATTGCGTTTAAGCGTTGCTTTAGACTTTCAGTAGCGCTTTTCTTTTCTTCAATTTTCTCAGCTAACGAGGCTGATGAGTCTTCAACGTTTGTTAAGTTCGCTAGTATCTGCGCTTCTTTCCTTTTAAGTTCTTCAATTAGGGCTTTCGATTCCTCCAACTTTTTAAGTTTCAAATCTGCTTCTTCTAGGGCTTTTTTGGCTTCATTCAGCCTATTCACTATGTCTTGCAGTTCGATTTCGATGAGTGAAAATTCTTCAACTGTTTTGTTGTATTCTGTGTT
>CAYZEP010000005.1:0-44928 GCA_964477645.1 uncultured Candidatus Bathyarchaeia archaeon
CACTTTTCTGTCCATGGGCAGGGTCAAACTGGTCTACGAATAAGTCGCACGGAAAGCCCTCACACATTCCACAATGTTCAACTCGACCCTTCGCACAAGCATATAATTTGCACTTGCCCCAGAAAGGTTCTCCATTCTGTTTGCCGCATCCCGAGCAGCTCGGTTTTTCCTTTCGGGTTAGGAAACTACATGTTCCACAGTATGCGCCACAAGGTGCAACAAGCTTCTCATCCATTCATTTCGCCTTGTGTATCAACAGATTGGCTCCGTTATTATTGGTTTTGGTTTGGGGGTAAAGTTTTATCCCTTTCAGTCCTTTCTATCCTATTGCTTTAGCGCGCACTTTCCGAGTTAGAGCGCATTTATCTGTCGTGACTTGCTTTATTGCATGCTGCATCTGTTTGAAAAGCGTGGAAATCGAACGATCATGCTGCAGGCGGAGGGGTCGGAACTTTGGCTCTTCTACTGACTAGCAAAAGGAACATGACGACTACAGCGAAGATTATTGTCGTAAACCCTAGAACGTACACGAGCATTGTGATGATATTGTTGGTTCCCTGCAAGTCAAGCACCTGCGGCTTATAGGGCGATTCTATGTAAATGGTCGGATGGTACGTTGGATACTCAGACCCAGACCACGAGCTAGAATTGCCACGCCAAAGCTCGGCTCTGGCTCTCACGTACAGCTGTGTATACCCCGGAGCGATATTGGTCGGCAAGCTGAAAGGAATGTAGAATGTTTTTGATTCTTGAGGCTGTATCTCAACAGGCAGAGTTGCGTTTGTGAAGAATGCCTGTTCATAGACCACTTGGTCAGTGTAGTAATAGTCAATTGTGGCAGTGAGTTCAGCAATTCTGATTTTGTCGTCTTTGTCGTTGTACAAGGTCACACTTATGACGCCTGTTTGACCTGGATAGTATAGTTTCTTGTCGAACACGCATGATGTTATTGTTATGGCATGCGCGACTGAAGGAATAACCAATAACCAAGACAACACGAACAGCACAATAGACAGATTCCTTTTGTTCATTCTAATCAGACTCCGAATACAACTCTCTTACGAATACCAATTTTGCAGTTAAAAGTTATGAATCAACACATAGTATTGAGAATCCATCTTGAAAAAAGTGCGATGCAGAAAGACTGGAGAAAACTAGGAGGTTCAAAAAAGGTAAGCTAGAAGCGCATCAAGTGCATGCAAACCCGAATTCTTTTGTCTTTACGAGTGCCCCTATCTAATATCATCAGATTTTGTCTTGTATAGAACATTGTTTCACAATTAGCGCTCGATTGAAACATTAAGATTTGGTTGGGTGGATAAAACTTTACCCCAAACCAAAACCAATTTCTCTAACGATCACTCGCTCTGCCACTCTCTCCCTCTAAACCCACCTATACCTACCTACCCATACAACGCACAGACACACGGAGTGAGAGTGTACATGAAGCTCTCTTAATGGGAGAGATTGCTTCAACGATCCCCTTCTAGATATTCACCCACATGACCTGCTATGGAACACGCACTACTAACGACGTCAAAAACATAATCTTGAGCCATGAAATTCAATTCCTGTAGAGCCTTTTGCCATTTCTTCTTACTGTGGTGAATATCAAATTCAATTTTGCCTACGGAGATTGCTCCCATCCTGTCATATGTAATCGTACAGATCCAAGGTTTTTGATTAAGCCGCTTGGCTGCTAATGACAACAGTCGCGTGACCATTGTTTCATCGGCTCTCATCTCTTCAATCGCAGGCGATGACTTACTCCCCGGCGCGATCTCTAGTTCATTAGCATTTCCAGAACTGAAAACTCCTGCTCCTTTTCTTCTGATAAATGTTAGTCCCCATTTACTTGAGTCGATCCTAGATTGAATCGGAAAGAAAAATCGCGCTCTCATAAAATCGTCGTGTCTAGAAAAAACTGCAAAATGCACAGGGCAGGAGTTAAGAGCGATGATTGAGGTTGGTAACTGCTCGCGTTTCCATCCGATACCCACGATAATGGTCGATAAGGCTCCCGCAACATTTGAAGGCGTTATGTCTGACCGTTTCCTTGGTTCGATCTCCTGAGGTTTGAATTTAGCCAGTCTTGGATCTGATTTCAAGCCATCGGCGAAAAGACGTTCCAACGATAAGGGCGACATCCAGCCGCCAGAATAATCCTGAATATCGATGGGCGTTGACATGACAAAGCACCTATTGAATCTTGTCTTATTCACCTTTTAGTTTTTTCTCTTCTTAGAGCGCGTGTAAAAAAGCCGAGTCTATCGACCAAACTCGCCTATTTTTCTCGCGCCTTTTGTTGCTTAAATTCCTCAGTAGCAGCATTGTAAGCCTTTTCTTGGCTCGGTTAGTTCGAGGGAGCTAGCACTTTCAAGTCCAGATCAAGAACAAGTATTGGACGAATGTCACTACTAATTAATCCTTCTGAATGATCTTTAAAGTACTCATAGAGTCCCTTGTCGGTGAAAGCCATTAACTTAATACGTGCCTCCACTTTGCTTAGATATAGACAATCAGCTAAGGCAAGGCTGAAATTCCCTCTACTGCATTTTCCAGCTTTAATTTCACCGATTATTTCCGAATTTTCTGAAACAAGATCAAATTCATGTATTTGAGGTCTCTTTCCAGAATCATATCCCGTTATTAGCTTACTTTTCCTAAATTTCGTTCCAAACATTTCTCCAAGTTTTCCTCTGACAAGATTTTCAATCTCGAGAGGTTTCATTTTATCTTCACCACTGCTTCTTCAATTCCAAGGGCTTTACCGCAAAATGGACAGAATCTATGGTCTTTAGAAACCTCATTTTGGCACCAAGAGCACTTGAGCGTGTCTGTCTCCCTTCTTAACAATTCGGTTATCTCGTGATAGCGTTGCAGGAGGTCAAGTCCTTTTTCGGTAGGTCTATATATTTCCTTATGCCCTTTGGATTTTTCAAGTAACTCGTTTTTCAACATGAAACGGAGATACCCATTGACTTGGGAATAGCTGAGATTTGCACGATACATGAGTTGAGTCTTCAGAATCCCTTCCTGTGCTATTTCTAGAATTTCTGCAATTATGTACAGTTTATCTCTTCTTTTTGAAGCTGGATTCGAACCCCATGGCGACATAGAGGAATCCTCTATATTATATTTCCTATTTTTAGGATCTATATTTAATCTTCTATATTATTTGTCTATTAGCCGTATAAAGATTTTTTGGTTGTAGCAAACAGTGTTTGGGTTTAAGGGGTAAAAAAGTCCCAACTATTAACCTTCTCCGTCACTCTTTACATGCACACACACTCTGTGCGTGTGTGTGGTTTGTATATAGTGGGTGGGTGGTAGAGTACGTATGTGTGGGATTGAGTGGGGTTGAGTGAGTAAGAGCGTGGTCACGTGAGTGTTGGTTGGATAAAACTTTACCCCAACCAACACAAACTGCCTGAACAAAAGATTTCTTGTTTCTTGGTCTTCATTCTTCCCAGTAGAACGTGTGGTCGCAATAACTGTCTCCTTGCATCAGAGTCTTCGTGCGCTTCATCTTAATGTGAGGATTGCAAACTGAGGGATATGCAAAGTCTGGTTGACAGAACAAGACGTAGCCAAGGTCAGTAGCCTTCATTTCTTTGAACACTTTTGTCCACAAGCACTCAGTGACATGAAGTGTCAACTTGTTTGGGGTCTCTTCTGGATAGGTCAAAGTTAGAGTGTTAGAGAAGTAGGGAGAGGCATTCTCGGTTTTCTCAGCTGCTTTGAAATCCGCAAAACTCTTGGCTCGTCCTCTCTCCTTTCGTGTTACTTCAACGATGTATTTTTCACGGGCTTTTCCCATGATTTCCAGTGCTTTCTTTCGACCTAGAACCCGCTCTAGCTCTTCTGCCAAACAAACCATTTCATGACATCTGTCACGGAAATATTGTTCAAACGTCATTCCACTCTGCATTTTTTCCTGAAACTTGTGAGGCGACTTACTCATATTTCTGCCTTCACCAACGTATTTTTCGTTTGCTTTGGATAAAACTCCACTTTAACATTTAATAGCCATTCAGCTATAACTCTTCCTCATTAGTCGTCGTTTTGGTTGGTTGAGATAAAAGTTTTATCTTACACACAGGCAAAGTCTTATCGAGGCATCTATTCACGTTGAAATAGAGGACTGTATATGACTGTGAAGAAAAGCGTAAAAAGGAAATCCAACGTGCTTGGTATCCGCTTCTGGTACACTGGCATCCGCGTGAAGAACCTCGAAGAATCAATCAAGTTCTACAAGGAAGCTCTCGGATTCCAAGTCGTGTTGAAAGGCAAGATGAAGGCTCATGAGGGAACGTACGTACACATGAGGACGCCGACAGGGAAGCAAATCCTTGAACTGAACTATTATCCAGAGACCAGCAAGTTCTACGAAGAATACGTGAACGGTTCAGAACTCGACCACCTCGGATTGTACGTGAGCAACGTAAGAGAACAGTACAAAAGATTGATTGAATATGGATGCGAGTCCGCAGTGGAACCGTTCAACCAAGGTTCTTGGGTTCTCGCCTTCGTCAAAGACCCTAACGGCATCTGGCTGGAGCTCATCGGCAGAGAAAGCAAGAAAAAAGAGACATAGAAAAGCCATTTGATCACAGAATTTCATTTTTCCCACACTAATTTCAACAATTTCACAATTTCGTTCTCATTTATTTCTCTCAAAGAGCGAATCTCAATGTGCTTCATTGTTTTCCCCGAACCCTGGAAAAGCTTCTGTTCTTTCTTTGAAAGCCCCTTTAATGAAAAGCCGAAATTAACATGGTCCCTTAATGCAACAATGTAGTATTTGCCTTTAGCATACGTTGGAACACCCCATTTCATCTCTTCTTCAATATCTGAGAAAGTTTGGAAAACAATTTTTCTTAGTTCTAAGCATATTTCCTTCTGGGGTGACTTTTGCTTTGCTATATATTCATCAACTTTCTTATTCATCTTTCCACACGCGCGTCATGTAGACTTATAACATAAATTCCCATTTGCACCATAATTCTTTAGGATGCTTGTCAGGCGGACAAACTAAACAGTTCACTTGCACCTTAGGATTCAAAGCCTTTGCAAAATTCTTCAAGTAGCCAAAACGCACTTTCTTGCATGGAAACTCACCTAATCCCTTGCTCAAACGCGCTTCCTGCGTTCTGCACCTGTCAACGCTTAATGTAGCCCGATTCTTGCTTAATACAATAGTTTTAAACGGCTGGTCCAAAGCCCAACTTGACTTACGCAGAAGGCACATAATTGTTGGAACATCTGGGTTTTCGCTTACCATAAACATTTTCTGCAAACTTTTCGCTTCAATCGCAGCCATAACCTCCCAAACACCAGCATCAATCTCCGTTGCCGCTTCTGTTCCAAACTTCTTCTCTATGCCCAAAAAGTATAAGCCGTCAACCCTCCACAAATTCCGAATTTGAAGAAAGAAATAATCGAGAAGCTTTTCCATGGGCATTTTAGCCAGCATCTCACGGTCTTCACGGTTTCCAAGCGGATATTCACTCATACGCTTTGCACCAACATTTAGATTAACAAGTTAAATCTACTAATCTTTTAAACCTAATCAATAGAAATGTGGAAAAGCGGCGAAAATCATGGAACAGCTAATAAAAACAATAATTCTAGGCATAATTCAAGGCTTAACAGAATGGCTGCCGATATCAAGCACTGGACACCTTAAACTGGCTGAACATTTTCTAAGCATGGAAGTTCCAATAGTTTTCGACGTTATCCTACACATAGGAACACTAATCGTTGTTTTGTTTTTCTTCAGAAAAGACATTAAAAACATCCTCTCAGCTCTTGCACGGCTTGATTTCAAAACAGAAAACGGAAAACTAATTCCATTAATTCTTGCTGGAACGATACCCACAGCTTTAATAGGCTTAATCTTCGGCGACCTCATAGAAAATGTTTTTCAAGAAATCCTACCAATCGCCTTCGCATTTCTAATTTGCGGAGCAATCCTTTACTCTTCAAAAGCCGGAAAAGAAGAAAAAAACAGCATAAGCTATTTAACAGCCATAATAATTGGCACAGCCCAAGGCATAGCCATAATCCCCGGCATATCAAGAAGCGGAGCAACAATTGCCGTTGCGCTTTTGCTTGGAGTAAGACGAGAAAAAGCCTTCAAATTCTCCTTCCTGCTCTCGATTCCAGCCATAATCGGCGCCTTAGGCTTAACAGTTTACAAACAGTCTGACGCGTTGGCAACTGCTAAGATAGGCTGGATAGAAATTCTCGCAGGAATCGTCTTAGCGATGCTTGTGGGTTATTTAGCTCTGAAACTACTTTGGAAAATTCTAGCCAAGAAAAAGTTTCATGTTTTCGCGTTTTACTGCTGGCTTCTTGGCGCTGCATTAATAATACTTAGTTTAGGCATTTTCTAGCCATTTTGGCTTACCTGAGAGAAACTCTGTCAAAAACTCTGCAAACTCGCCATTCTTGGCGTAAACATCAACTATCTCATCATTAACAGAAATCCAGAACTCTTTTTTGAGAATTTGCGAGACTTGTTCAGCTATGCCAGCGTTTCTGCCACCGTCTTTAAGCTTTTCATTGAGCAGATCACACACATCAGTAAATTTCCTTTTAATTTCCACAATCCATTTCCCGTTTTCCAAGTAAGGTCCAGAAACCACATCTAGATTATCTACGTACTTTCTCAGGAAATTTTCGCATTCACGTTCCTTCTCAAGAGGCGGCCCAAAATGTTTCTTAACGTTCGGAAGGCAACAATCTTCAAGTTCAAAAATGAATATGTTGATGCTTTTTTCGTCGCTCCAAGCTGTGTCTCTTAAAATTTTAAAATCGTTTATTTCAACAAGCTTGTGTAGAGAACGCTGAGACTTGTAGAGTTGACCCCACAGAACATCTGGAACAGCGTCAACTTTTCCAAAAGTTACAAATACAATTGTCGAACCACGGCTTTTTAATTTCCTTTTAATATGTTCTGGCTTCAAAGCTCTTGTTTTCGGCGGATAGAAAAACTTCAAACTTGGACTTTCGAGGAAAACTCTTCCAGCGGCTACAAAAGTATGGAGTTTCTGAGGCTGCACTGCTGAAGCCACGTTTCGTCCCTTATCCACAGGATCAACAATTACTAAAGGCTCGCTGAACAAAAGTTGCAGTTCATTCTCTCTTCCCTTGTAATAATTCTCAATATCTACGACCATTCTTTGTTTGTGATGCGCAAACGCCTTCAGCGTGCTTATGAAAGATTTATAATGCAACACTAGCAGTTCGCACAAGTACCCGCTGAATCCGCCAATCTTTATCTCAGCACCGTAAGCACCTGTACCCTTCATAAACTTCTTTAATAAGCGCACCTCGTCTTGCATCTGCTCATTTAGGTGCCCTTTAATATAGTCCGTGTGAAATGGCGTTCTGTCTGTGGCACTTAACCATTCTCCTCGTTCAACATCATAGCATGGGACAATATTCACTCTAACATCATCAACAAACGCCTCAAGGTATGGATGCTCTGCAAACCTTTCAATTTGTTTTGAGCCTTTCGTAGCTTTCCTAGCTATTTTTAGGCATACTTCCCCAAGAGACTTCCGAGGTATCACTTTAGGCACACGCATGAAAATGTCAATTTCAGGTTCATCACTGAGCCATGTGTCCCTCGCAACAGAACCTTCTACGCGCACTTTGGCTTCGACACCTAGGGCTCTAGATGCGGAAACAACCTTCTTCTCCAGCCTTTTAGCCAAAGCCTCTATTTTGGCACGTTCCACTTTTTTCGATGTAACCCGTTCCAAAACAGTTGTGCAAACTTTTTCTATTTTTTCTTGCATAAACATGTCCTTTCTTTTATTTTTATGGGCAAAACTCTTTAAGAGTAGAGTAGATGGGTCCCTTTGGCGTTAAATCGCTTCTTTTAAGCCTTAAACAATCAGCCCTAACGATTCCAAAATCGTAATTCGAATTGTCTGTGATGAATTTGGCAAGTTCAGCCTTATTCCTTCCAGATTTTACGCGGGCAATTGTCAAGTGCGGACTGAAACCCTTCGGGTCTGGAGCAAAACCTAAACTGCGTAAATGAGGCTCTAATTGATTGGAGATGTTTCGTAACTTGTCGGCGCCTTCGGTTATTCCAGTCCACAAAACTCGTGGATAGCGTACATTCGGAAATGCGCCAGTTCCACAAATCTTAACGTCAAAAGGAGTGAATTGAACCTTTTTCATGTCTTCGAAGATTTTTTCAACCGTGTTTGGGGTGATGTTTCCGAGGAATCGCAAGGTTATGTGGATGTTCTTGGGTTCAACAAGTTTCAAGTCGGCTCCCAATTTGGCTAGAAGGCTTTGTACATCTGTGATTCTTTTCAGAACTGCTTCGCTGTTCATGTCAAATGCTATGAAACTTCTTATCGCTTCTGGCATCTTTATTCCTTCGAATATTTTCTACGAATCTTCCTCATAAATGCTTTTAATGTAAGAGACTATCTGTTAATAGCCAGATACATTTAGCGAAAGGGTGCAAAATGGCTGTTGATAAGCTTGTTGTGGGCTTAGCTGGAATGCCTGGGGCTGGAAAATCCGTAGTTATCAATGTCGCTAAAAAAAGCGGCTACGGCGTCGTTGTGATGGGTGACGTAGTCAGAGAAGAAGCCAAAAGAAAAGGCCTGAAGCCAAGTCCAGAAAATCTCGGCAAAATAATGCTCGAGCTTAGGCAAAGTGAAGGAAAAAGCGTCATAGCCAAGAGATGCATACCAAAAATAGAGACAGCAAAAGAGCACAAGGTCATTGTGGATGGCATAAGAAGCCTAAGCGAAGTTGAAGAATTTAAAAAATGTTTTCCAAAATTCAGCCTCATAGCCATTCAAGCATCTCCAGAAACAAGGTTCAAGCGACTTTTCCGCCGCCAAAGAAGCGACGACCCAGCGAACTGGAGAATCTTTAATGAAAGAGATAGGAGAGAGTTAAGTGTAGGATTAGGAGAAGCCATAACCGCGGCTGAACACACAATAATTAACGAGGGAGAATTAAGCGCTGTAAAGGAGAAAGCCAAGGAAGTTTTAGGGAAGGTTGAGGAGAAATGGATGAGATAAAGGTTCATGTGGAAGTTGAAATCAATCCAACAGAATCAGAAGAAAAAGTGAAAATAGCAGTCGAAAACATTTTCGGTAACATACCCATGCAAATAAAGCATTTACACAAGGGCAAACTCCTAGTTACTGAAGCAGAAGGAATGGAAGCCCTTACCAAACTCTACAATTTGTTGCGCAGAGAACGCATCCGCGACGCTGCCAGAAGAACCCTTTTCGAAGGACTAAATGGAAAAACAATTAGTTTCTGTTTGAACAAGCAAGTGGCATATGCTGGGCATGTCTCCTTCTCCAAAGAAGTGGCGGAATCACCCCTAGGACCAATAAAGGTTACGATAGAATGTGAAAATCCGCGGGAACTCATCGACTGGCTAGCTCCAAAAACTGTTTAGATATCGCTGGTGCCTTTTTTGTCTGTAAAAGCTACCGTGACGCATAGAGGCGCTGTTCTGCTCGGAAAAAATGTTGCGTGCGACGCTTTTGACGAGTCTAAACCGTTAAGAGTCGTTACCCATGCCCATGCTGACCACACAATGGGGTTGCAGCAGAGCCTAAGAACATGCGAAAAAATTCTGATGACCAAAGCCACAAAAGATTTGATTGATGTTATGATGGGTCCACTTTTTCTAATGGGCGGTTTTGTAGAGACGCTTGATTATGGTAAAACTCGTCAAATCGAAGAGGAACGGCTGACATTTTTCAAAGCCGACCATATTTTAGGCGCAGCTCAGGTGCTTGTTGAAGATGTAGAGGGAACAAGGATTGTTTATACAGGGGATTTTAGGATTGATGGAACCCCTGTTTTGGATACTGATGTCCTTGTCATGGAAGCCACTTATGGAAGCCCAACGTGTAAACGCTCTTTCGAGAAGGATGTTAAGGATTTGCTTGTTTCCATGGTAGAAGAAGGATTAAAGCAAGGTGCAGTTTATTTTTTTGGTTATCATGGCAAACTTCAAGAAGTCATGCAAATTCTACACGAAAGAGGAGTGAAGGCTCCATTTATCGTGCCTGAAAGAGTTTTCCATGTTTCCAGAGTCTGTGAACTGCACGGTATGCGCCTTGGACGCCTAATACTGTCTGAGGAGAACGAAGCCAAAGAGCTTCTTGAAAGAAATTCACCTTGCATAGCCTTTTATCATATGAGTTCGAAAAGTAGAGTTGATCAAGGTGTTTTCCGCGTTTACGTAAGTGGTTGGGAATTTGATTCTCCTTGTCGCGAAATTGCCGACAAAGAATACGTTATAGCTTTAAGTGATCATTCAGACTTTGACGGATTAATGGAGTATGTTAGACGTTCAAAACCCAAGCTTGTGATCACAGATAATTTCCGCGTTAGCTACGCCGAAACATTAGCTAGGAAGATTCATAAACATTTTGGGATTTCCGCTGTGGCGCTTCCTAAAAGATAGTGTTCTTAATTTTGGATTTTTTGCGAGAATTGTGTGTATTGTATATTACGACAGAAGATTTTTATCTTATATTAAACCCTATTATGCTGTAGAATTCGGATTTTGATTCCGAATTCATACGACTTAAATAAAAAGAAACCAGACATTCCGAGTGCGGTACCGAAATGCCTTCCCCACTACAGCCAGAGTTCTTTGCACTGCTTGGCATAGATCTTTTCCTAGCAATAAGCTTGCTAACATGTTTGTTGGATAGGCATTTTCCATGGCAACTACCATACGTATATCAGCTAGCGGCTTTAGCCGGTTTCGGACAGCTACTCGTGAGCAGAGAGTTCATGGCATTCTTTGGCGAATACATGCGCTTCTGGTACAGCCTCCTATACCTAATCGTAGCTTTGGCAAACATAATCGCAGTTAACATGTACCTTGGCATAATGAAGAAACTGCTTAATTACGCAAAAGTTTTCATGTTCGCTGTAACTTTTCCAGCAGTAGCATTGACTGCATTTTTCCTATCCAACTATGCCGAGATTGCTGTCCATCCGCTCGTGATGACTCCGCAGATGTCCTGGGAAGCCACCTTCATAGGAATTGTTGCTTTCGACACTTTCGTGGTGGGAATGGGCACATACGTGTTCTTCAAGCCAAAATGGTGGTACATAGCCCTTGGCGCAGGCACATCGATAACAGGCGCAAGCCTATACGCATTATTTAAGCCATCATGGGGAGAGGCAACCTTCGTAGTTTCAGCCATAGGCCTTGCAATAGCCTGCGTCCTCGTCTTAGGCATAAGCGTCTACGTGCTCGCAAAAATATGGATTGAAACTCTGAAAGAAAGAAAAAGAAAGAAGGAGGTGAAACAATAAAATGAAGATAAATTATAAGAAAAGTCTGAAACTAATAACATTACTGATAACATCACTACTCATAGCCACGGTAAGTGCTCAATCCTACAGGTTTTTGTACATTGAAGGCAGCGTTTCAATATCGACCACCACGGGATTAATATGGGTGGAAGGCGACAGTGGCGACACAGGTGACAGCGACGTAACAATCACAGGTAGCACTGCAGCAGTGACATTAGCAATAAGCAATGGAACAATAGCTAACTTTACCCATTATCTTTACCTAAAGAATCTTGATGGCTCAGGCCACACTTTGATGATTAACATAACAGATGCAGCTTCAACAAGTCTGTATGAAACGAACGGATTCAACATGACAATTTACAACAACTCAACTGGAGCCTACATTGATTCATTAGACGTTTTGTCAACTGCTTCGTATTACTCTGGCACAGTCGATGCCTCAGTAGTTTGGCATGTAACATTTGAAATTGCCACTCAGACGGATGCTACTGGAAGCGACAATTTCAACGTGCAATTCAGATACGAGTAATAGCGCCACTTCCCCACCTTTTCTTTTCTCTTAAATATTCTTTTTACTAGTTATTAGGACACTTCATTTAACATCTAGACTTGCTGAATGGGTTAAAGCTCCTAAATCTTAAAAGTCAAGAAGTTATTTTTATGTCATTAACAAATATAATTAAGAATTGCGGAGAAGAAAATATGAACAAATCATCTTTGATTCAAGGTTTTTACAAACTTACCATAGAGAAACGTTTGCAGCTAGTTAAAGAGTTTGCTGGTTTAACTGATGAAGAAGCAGCTTTGCTGCAGAATACTGGTTCCTTGCCTTTGGATTTGGCTGACCGCATGATAGAAAACGTTGTAGGCGCCATTCCAATACCGCTTGGCATTGCAGTAAACTTTCTCATAAACAAGCGTGATTATTTGATTCCGATGGCTATAGAGGAACCATCCGTTGTAGCTGCGGCAACCTACGCAGCGAAAATGGCAAGAGAAGGCGGAGGATTCTCCACAAGTAGCACGCCGCCAATAATGATTGGGCAAATACAAGTTGTAGGCGTAAAAGACCCCTATGCAGCAAGGATGCAGGTTATACAAGCGAAAGAGGAAATACTAAAGAAGGCTAATGAACAAGACCCTGTTCTTGTTTCAGCAGGCGGAGGAGCAAGAGACCTAGACGCAAAAGTAATCCACACAACGCAAGGACCTATGCTCATCGCAGAATTGCATGTTGACTGCCGCGACGCCATGGGCGCCAATGCTGTGAACACTATGGCTGAGGCTGTTGCGCCCATGATAGAGCGCATAACAGGCGGACGCGTCTACCTGCGAATAATTTCTAATTTAGCTACAAAACGCTTAGCGAGAGCATGGTGTGTCATTCCTAAAGAGGCTGTCGGCGGAGAAGAAGTCGTAGACGGCATAGTAAACGCTTACGCTTTTGCAGCTGCAGACCCATATCGGGCGGCGACACATAACAAGGGCATCTTAAACGGCATAATAGCAGTCATAATCGCAACATGCAACGACCATCGTGCAATTGAAGCTGGAGCCCATGCTTACGCTGCAAGAAACGGCCAATACACGACACTTTCAACATGGGAGAAAAACGAAAATGGTGACTTAGTTGGCTCCATTGAGCTGCCAATGGCTGTAGGTCTGATTGGCGGAGCCGTTCGGACACATCCAATCGCGAAAATTGCCATAAAAATATTAGGCGTTAAAACGGCTAACGAGTTTGGCGAAGTCTTGGCGGCTGTTGGCTTAGCTCAAAATCTTGGAGCATTGCGTGCGTTGGCTCATGAAGGCATTCAACGTGGTCACATGTCTCTTCACGCGAGAAACATAGCTGTTGCAGCAGGCGCGACAGGCAAGTTGATAGATTTGGTGGCTGAAAAGATGGTTGAGGAACGCAAAATCCGCATGGACAGAGCAAAAGAACTGATAGAACAGTATAAAGCTGGAAAAACCTAAAAGATGGATGAACTGCATCTAAACACGGGAGATAGATGAAGATAATTCTCGGACCAGCGTCTAGGCAATTAGGAGAAAAAGTAGCTGAGCTTCTAGGCGTGAAAACAGTGCCAGTAGCTTTCAAAAATTTTCCAGACGGAGAATCCTACGTAAGATTGGAAGGCGAAGTGAAAAATGAAGAAGTAGCCATAGTGCAAACAACAAGCCCACCACAGAACACTAGGCTTATACAATTAGCCTTGATTGCAGATGCGGCAAAAATAAGCGGAGCGAAAAAAGCAACGGCTGTTGTGCCTTATCTGGCTTATGCACGTCAAGACAGGGCTTTTCTGCGTGGCGAAGCTATAAGCATCCAAACAGTTGCACGTATGCTCGACGCGGCTGGAATTGACAGCCTAATCACAGTGAATGTTCATCAAGAAAAAGTGCTAGTGAAATTTCCATTCCCGACACAAAATGTTTCAGCAATTCCTTTGCTGGCTGAACATTTCAAACAAAAAGGCTGTGCGAAGGCGTTTGCGCTTGCTCCAGACGAAGGTGCGATGCACATTGTTGAAGAGGCAAAAACAGTTTTGGGTGGGGAATGCGGATTTTTGGAGAAGCATAGAGACCGTTACACTGGGCAAGTTAGTATGGAAAAAAGAACATTTGATGTGAAAGGAAAAACCGTGATAATTTTTGACGACATAATCAGCACAGGCGGCACAATAGTTGCTGCAGCTAAGATTCTGAAGGAGTTAGAAGCTGAAAGAGTCTATGCTGCTTGTGCACATGCACTTCTAGTCGGAGAAGCAGAGAAGCGAATAATCGAAGCAGGAGTGAAGGAAATTGTCGGAACCGACAGCGTTCCAAGCCACAAGAGCAAAGTCTCTCTCGCACCTTTGATAAGCAAGGTATTGAAGGAACGTAAAAGTGGCTAAACTTTTCTTTCTGGTTTCTGGCGAACATGAAACTCTACCAGTTTCTGAGTTGAAGGCTATACTTGAAGCAGAAGGCTACGCCTTTAAAACGGTAGAGAAACTTGACCAAACGTTAAGACTTGAAACAGATTTAAACTGCGTAGAAGCCATAAAGCATAGAGCAGCATTCACACGAATCTGCGGACTAGAACTGTTCAGTTGCAAAGCGAAAACGAACAGCATAATGAAGGCTATAAGTTCCATAAACCCAAAAGAAGTTTTAAAAAATGGAGAAAACTTTGCAGTTCGCATAAAACACGTGAAGAATTACGCTTCAAAAATTGATGGAATGACTCTGGAAAGAAAACTCGGCAAATTCATACTCAAAGAAGCAACAAAAACAAAAGTGAACTTGAAAAATCCAGATAAAACCTTCATAGGCGTCTTAACAGATGAAAAGCTCATTTTTGGCGTAAAACTTGCTGAGATTCCGCCGAAGCCCTTTGTTGAGAGACGCCCCAAGAAAAAGCCTTTTTTCCATCCTTCAGCCATGTCAGCCAAACTTTCAAGGTGCATGGTTAACTTAGCCAAACCCAATGCTGGCGAATTGGTTTTTGACCCGTTCTGTGGAACTGGAAGCATGCTTATTGAGGCTGCGCTTATGGGATTTCGCGTTTTAGGTTTGGATGTTCAACGTCGCATGATAAGAGGAACCCTCCGAAACCTAACTTATTTCCAGATTAAGCCAGATGGAGTAGTCGTTGCGGATGCACGACTTCTACCAATAACGAAGGTTGATTGTGTTGCAACTGATCCACCCTACGGTAGATCTGCAACTACAATGAAGCGGACGACAAGGCAGATAGTTGAAGAAGTTTTAATGGTTGTTTACGACATGCTTGGTAGGAGACAACGGGTTTGTATGGCCGCGCCAAAAACGTTGAACATTGGATACATAGGCACAGCTTTAGGGTATAAGCATTTAGAGTCCCACTTCGTTTATGTTCACAGAAGCCTAACAAGAGAAATAGCAGTGTTCGAAAAGGTGTAATACCATGAGCTTGCGCGTGGTTTTCCTAGGCACGGCTGGAAGCGTTCCAACTCCAAAAAGAAGTTTACCCGCCATACTCATACAACGCAAGGGTGAGCAAATAATGTTTGACTGCGGCGAAGGAGTGCAGAGACAGATGATAAAGGCTAAAACTGGCTTCCACAGAAAGATGAAAGTTTTCATTTCGCACATGCACGGCGACCATGTTTTAGGCTTGCCTGGGCTTCTGCAGACTATGGCTTTGCTTGATCGGGAAAGGAAGCTTGAGGTTTATGGACCGTCTGGAATAAGACGTTTTATAGAAGGCATTAGGGAAACGGTGCAGTTTGTCTTAACCTTTCCAGTTGAAATTCACGAAATTGAAAGTGCTGGCGTGATTTGCGAGGAAGAAGAGTATGCTATTCAAACGGTTTGGGCAAACCATGTGATCCCAAGCCTAGCATATGCCTTTGTAGAAAAGCCGCGCCCTGGAAAATTCTACCCAGAAAAAGTCAAAGCTCTAGGCGTTCCAGAAGGATCTTTATGGTCAAAACTTCAACACGGACATAAGATCAAGCTGCCAAATGGTCGAGTTATAAAGCCTGAAGATGTTACAGGGCCGCCTAGAACGGGAAGAAAAATCGTGTACACGGGCGACACGAGACCGTTTAAGGGCTTTGACAAGTTTGCGGCAGAAGCAGACCTGCTAATTCACGATGCTACTTTGGATGAGGAGTTGGCTGAAAGAGCCGAAGAAGACGGACATTCAACTCCTAGCCAAGCGGCTAAAACCGCCAAGAAAGCAAGGGTGAAACAACTAATTCTAACGCATGTTAGTGCAAGGTATGATGACACAAGCAAACTTTTGGAACAAGCGCGAAAAATTTTCGAAAATACGCAAGTGGCAGAAGATTTTATGAAAATAGAAATCCCGCTTCTCAACAGCTAAAGAAACACTAGGCGAACAACTGTTTTAATTTGCGTATGCTCTCTTCGATGTGTTCAATGGACTCGGTTATTAGAACTTTGTCATAAGATATTCTTCTTAACAAATTGGCAATGTTCTTCCAGTCAACGTTTCCATAACCTATGCCTAGGTGCTGGTCGCTTTTTCCATCATTGTCATGTGCATGAATGTGCACAATCTTGCCTGCAAAAGTCGTTAGGAAACGTTCAATCTGCCCGTTAATGTTTGCATGTCCAATGTCTAAAACCAAACCTATGTCTTCGTTAATCTCTTCATAAAACTTGGTGAAGTCTTCTACACTCTTCATTAGAAACGGGTAGGGTTCTGGCACGTTTTCTATAGCTATTTTCATGTCATAATCGCTTGCAACTTTTAATAGTAGGCGGGTAATTTTTAAATTTTGAAGACAGTCCATACCTGGATAAAACATGCTAACGCCGGTTTTTAGTCCAGGATGAAAAACCCACATATAGGCGTCTAAATCATTCGCGCAGGCAATTGACTTTTCCAGTCTTCTGAGCATAGCCTTCAAAATTGGCTCTGATGGCGAAGCAATGTTTATGTCTGCGAAAGGTGCGTGCACCGAATATTTCAAGCCGTAAGATTCTCCAATGCTTTTGAGTGTTGAAACTCTCTGCTTGTTGAGTGCATGGAAACCATCATCAATAATTTCTATATAGACCACATCTGTTTTTTTAACATGTCCAATCATTTTTTTGAAGGGTTCACCTAGGCAGTAAAGCATAGATAATCCGATTTCAGGCTTCACCATAGGCTAGTTCCAGCTACGCTTAACGAGAACTTTATCCTTCTAACTTCCTACTTATAACCTAATTTGTCGCATAATTGAAGAATTGTGAGCGAATTATTCTGATTCGGATTTTAGTTTGGAGGTAGCAATTTTAAAAATTCAAATTTGCATTTCATAAGCGATTTATAAATCGTTTCTTGAAGTGCATTTTGGAATCTGCTTTAGAGGAATCACCATTGTATGCTCATGGTTCAAATGGACTTACGCTAGAGGACTGGAAGGAGTTGGCTTAACTTTGGAAAATACTGATGAAAAGCTAGCTGAGTTTTTTTCTCAAGACAGACCTTTTGTTGAAGCTTTCAAATGCTTATTCGAAAATGCCAGTGACATCATCTACATTCTCGACAAACGTGGAAACTTTGTGACTGTTAACTGCAAAGCAGAGGAACTAACTGGTTTCAAGCGAGAAGATTTCGTTGGGAAATCCTTCAGAAAGATTATCTCCTTCAGGAGCTTGCCTACGGCAATTAAAGGTTTTTTGGCCGTAACCAGGGGAAAGGAAATTAGAACAGAATTAGAGATTAAAACAGCCACTGAAAAAACGGTTCTAGTTGAAGTAACTTCAAGGCCATTAATCATCAAAGGAAAAATTGTTGGAACTCTTGGAATTGCGCGAGACATTAGTGAACGTGTGCAAATGGAAAATAGGCTGAAAGAAGCAAACAGAAAATTTAAAATGTTTTGTGAGGCAGCCATGGAGGGAATCACCGTTGTAGATGCAAAAGAAGACCTCATTTTTGTAAACAAAGCATTCGCTGACATGTTGGGTTACAAGGAGAATGAACTTATACATACTAACCTACGGAAACTTGTTGACGAAAAAAGCTTCAAAGAAATTAGAAGACAAACAGAAATCAGAAAAAAAGGAGAGGTAAGCCGTTACGAACTTATTATGTATGGTAAGGATGGCAAGCCTCACATTGTTCAAGTTTCAGCATCACCTGTTTTGAATGAAGACGGGCAATTCGTTGGCTCTCTAGCCATCGTTATGGACGTTACTGAACGCAAGAGAATGGAAGAAGCGCTTCGGGAGAGCGAGGAGAGATTTAGGAAAATTTTTGAGAGCGCAAATGACAGCCTAATATATTTGGACAGGTCTGGAAGAATTCTTGACGTTAATGAAAAGGCTGTGAAGGTGTTTGGCGGATCAAAGGAGGAACTGCTAGGAAAGCATTTCACAAAAGTGGGCATATTATCCCTCAGAGATATGCCAAAGCTTTTGAGTAATTTTGCAAGAATACTTCGCGGCAAAGAAGCCTATGTCAGCTTACGCATTACGAACAAGAAAGGTCAAGAGATTTACTTAGAATGTTCATCGTCAATTATGAAGATAGATGATAAATTCGTTGGTATATTGGTCATTGCACGGAACATTACAGAAAGGAAGCAGATGGAGAAGAAACTGGAGGAGTATTCTCAGCACCTTGAAGAAATGGTTGAGAAAAGAACTAGACAGTTAAAAGAAGCACAAGAACAACTAATCAAATCTGAAAGACTTGCCGCCATTGGACAAGTGGCAGCAATGGTAGGCCACGACCTGCGAAACCCGCTAACAGGCATTTCAGGAGCTACTTACTATCTGAAAACGAAACTAGGCCCAGAAATGAATGAGAAACTCAAGGAAATGCTGGAGCTTATTGAAAAAGACGTTGAACACGCGAACGAAATCATAAAGGATCTAATGGAATACTCAAAAGAAATCAAGCTAGAGCTAACTGAAACTACCCCAAGAACAATCGTAAAAGAAACACTATTCCTAATCGAAATTCCAGATAATGTTCAAGTGCTAGACTCAACACAAAACGAACCTAAGGTAAAGATAGACTTGGAAAAGGTGATAAGAGTCTTTAGCAACTTGATTAAAAACGCAGTTGACGCAATGCCCAATGGTGGTAAACTTACAATTACGAGTAAAGAATCAGACGGCAATGTAGAAATCACATTTGCTGATACTGGAACGGGTATGACAAAGGAAGTTATGGGAAAAATTTGGACGCCTTTTTTCACAACTAAAGCGAGAGGAATGGGATTAGGTCTGCCGATATGCAAACGCATTGTCGAAGCCCATGGTGGTAACATTTCAGTAGAAAGCACTGTTGGAAAAGGCACAACTTTCACGGTTATCCTCCCTATCGAGCCAAAAAGTAAAAAGGAAAAAGGAGGTGAAAAAATACGGGTGAACGTGCCAGAATCCTTGTTGTCGACGACGACGAAGGCATAAGAAAGGTCCTTGAGACAATACTTGAAGAAGAAGGATTTAATGTTGATACGGCGAAGAACGGAAAAGAAGCCATCAGGAAATCCAACAAAAAATTCTACAACCTAGCTTTGATAGACATTCGGCTTCCAGACATAGAAGGGACAAAACTTCTAACAAAAATAAGAGATACAACGCCTAAAATGCGAAAAATAGTCATTACAGGCTATCCTTCATTGCAAAACGCCGTCGAAGCCTTAAACAAAGGTGCAGATGCCTACGTAATGAAGCCCTTTGACATGGACACGGTTCTGAGAACAATCAAAGAACAGCTGAAAAAGCAGGAAAATGAAAAGAAATACTGCCAAGAGAAAGTCACCGAGTTCATTGAAACACGCATCAAGGAGTTAGAAGAAGAGAAAACTATAACCCACAAAAAACCACGCTAAACATTCTTTTTTATTTACATAAAAGCGTGAAACTTTATAGTCTGTCAAGCTATATTTTTAAACTTGGGAAACTCATGGTCGAAGAAAAAGACATAATAGAATTTCTCAAAACACACGAGGGGAAAGCATCCTTGAATGACATCGCAGAAGGCTTAGGCATACCCAAGTATGGACCAAACTCTGCTTACGCACTCTTACAATCCTTAAAAACTAAAGGCATTATTGAACGTCGAGGCGAGCTTTGGACGCTAGTTGCGGAAGAAGCCAAGCCTCTAGAAGAAGGTGCAGAAGCACCTGCACAACCGACTGTAGAGGAGGCTGCAGTTCCAGACGTGGAAAAACTCATGAAAGCCATGGCGAAAACCATTGCCGAAGCAATGAAAGGCGCCAAAGCCCCAGCGGACGAGTGGGAATTGGCAACAAAGCCGATGACTACAAAAATTGAGAGAAAAGAGGAAAAGTTAAGCACATTAGTGTTAAGACCAGACGAAGCGCCTGAAGCTAAAAAACCATTGTTAGGCTTCGCAACAGGCACATTCATAGACGATTTCTTCTTAACTCCAGAAGGAAAAACGTTAAGCGGCTTGCCAATATGCGGACAATTCGCAATCACGGGTTTACCTGGCGCTGGAAAATCAATAATGGTCGAAGAAGTAGCTGTCAAAGTTGCTGGTTCAGGTAGAAAGGTTCTTTTTGCAACCGCTGAAGACACATGGAAGAGTGCAACGCCACGCTTCGATTTACAGTCACGCCTAAAACAGAAGGCAGACATTTTAGACTTAGGCTGGAGTGAAATCCGTGAAAACCTTTTTGTGCTTGACACTGTGGCTTATCCGGAACTGCGAGACTGGAACACCTTCGCAGAAACTTACCGTTACGTTGCTGAAAAAGAGAAAATCGAACTGGCTCTAATAGACTCTGTAACGGTGCTTGAAGCTTATCGTGGAGCCCTAAAATACCGCGTCATGGAACTAGCCCGATACAACCAAGTTCACGGCGTAACAGCCCTATACGTTAATCAGCGAAGCGCAGAGGTCTGGGACAGCTACGACATGGCAGGCGGCATAGGCTTAGCCCACAACCTCGACGGAACGATAATAATTGATTATGGACGCGTATATTGGTACGACCAACAAGTTGATTTGGAAGCAAACAGAGGCGAATTCGTCCGCATAGCACGTATTCTGGACTGTAGGATGAGCAACTTTGAAAGAAGAAGAATAAAAGTCGACATCACGCCTGATGGTTTTCTAAGGGCAATAGAACCCATACCAAAATCTGAAGAGACAAAAACCTAGTGAAAAAGCAAAATGTCAATAGTAAAACCACCATCATTCAAAGAACTAGTTGAAACCTACGGAACACCAAAAAAAGCAATACTTCGCCTTATCGAAGCAGGATTTTCACCAGAACAAATGGAATGGAAAATTGGAATACCATACCACCTCATACGCCTATACATGGAAGGAACAGAACCCAAAACAGGCATACCCTTCTCAAAAATAGTGGAAGTCTACGAACGCTTAGCAGTTCTACGCGGAAAAAAAGGAAAAGAAACGGAACTAGCCAAATTCTTCAAAAATCCAGAACTCACACTAGAAATTAAGGCTCGCTTCGCCTTGGGCGCCTTCACAGAGGAAAATCTAAAAATCGGCCCCGGCCCAATAGAAAGATGCATAAGTCTAGCAACAGGTGCACCAATTAACGAGGTTAAAAAGCTTTTAATAGATTATGGCGAACATGGCGAAGTTGCCTACTTACTCAAAAAGCCAAGGGACTCAGAATTAACAGCAAAGGAAGTCTATGAAGCTATCAAACTGTTACCATCGTTTAATAGGGTAAGAGAACGCGAACTTCATATATCAAGCCTATTGCGGGTAAGCACACCAACAGAAGCAAAATACGTTATTAGGCTTTTGCTTGGAGACCTAAAACTCGGCTATTACAGCAGCACAGTAGTTAGAGCCGCAGCAAGAGCCTACCAAGTGCCGCCCGAACTAATCGAAAACGCTTCTGCAATATTAGGCTTGACTCAAAGCATATCATTAGCATCAGAAGGCACACTCAAACTATCAGAAGTCAAGATGCGCCCAGGCCAATTTATTAAACCTCAACTCGCTCATCTTTACGAACCCGATAAAGTAGCCTACCCAATCAGAGCGGAGTACAAACTTGATGGAAGCAGACTCCAAATCCATAAATGGGGCACGCAAATCTTGCTTTATTCAAGGAGAGGCTTTGAAAAATCACAGACACTGCCAGAAATCGTGGAAATCACTGAAAAGTTCAACGCTCAAAGCTGCATTGTTGACAGCGAAGTCATAGCAATAGATGATTCTGGAAATCCATTGCCTTTTCAAACATTACTTGGAAGAACCGTGCCGAGAGAACTTACACCAGAGGAACTAGAAGAAAAAAAGGAGAAAGTTAAGGTTACGATTAAGGCTTTCGACATACTTTTTTTGAACGGGCAGAAACTTGTCGATTTAACACTTTTTACGCGACGAAAATATCTCTTGGAAGTTGTTCCAGTTGAATACATTGCGCAAGGCGTGGACTGCCAGAACCAGGTTGAACTGATGCGTTTCTATGAAGAAACCTTAAGGAAAAAATATGAGGGAATAGTTGTCAAAAACCTAAACTCGCCTTACGAAATGGGGCAACGAACATACACGTGGCTTAAGTTAAAACCAGAACGCGATACAATAGACTGCACTATAGTGAAAGCTCTCTACGGGAAAGGCAGACGTGCAGGATTATACTCGTCATTTCTCCTTGCAGTTCGCGACCCCTCAGAAAGGAAGCTTTACACTATTGGAAAGGTTGCAAACTTGCCAGAGGAAACTATGGATTCGCTGCGGACAATAATTGATAATACTAAGACAAGTGAAGACGAAGAAGGCGTTTTTGTGAACCCTTCAGTGGTTGCTGAAGCTACATATCAAGAGATTCAAGAAACAGACGAGTACACAAGCGGTTTTGCTTTGAGAGTGCCAAAAATCGTTAGATTTAGAATGGATAAAACTGTTGGCGATGTCGACACTGTTGAGAAGCTTCAGAAGTTGTATGAACTGCAGTATGAACGATATCCTGTTCAAACTCTCTGATACACGCCAAAACGCCTACGCGGAGTATATGTTTGAGAGAAAGTCATGTCTGCAGTGGTTTTGTATTGTTCGATACAGACGCCCATGGCAATTTCTATGAACTCCTTTAAAGTGCGGTTGGCAAATTCCCATGATGGGTTTCCAAACCTGAGACCGCTGCACGCATAATCCGCATATACAAAGAGTCTATTTTTGCCATAATCATATGCAGCCTCATTTGTGTATCCAAACTTAGGTTTGCTGAGAATTTTAAAAGGCCAGAGCTTGCACGCTTTAGGTTTCATGTGTTGCAGTCCGCAGAGATATATGTCTGAAAGTTGGCATAGAAAGGCGCATGAGCCATCGTTTCTTCTCTTTATGAATAGTTTATCCAAGCCTGAACTGGTTTGTTCAACACCGTAGTTTTTAACGATTTTAAGCCATTCATAGAAGTTTAGAACTACGCTGTAGAATTTGCAACATTCACCGCATGCAATGCATTTCCAGTCTGCAATGTACCGCCATGGAACAAACTGCATCTCTGTCACACTCAAAAATTCAAAAATTATGTCTAACTTATAAAAACTATTTGGAGAATGACTTCAGTTTCTCTGCTATTTCTTTCGGAATTTGCGTGGCTTTTCCCGTTTGTTTGTCCGCTGCCACAACTACTACGTAGCCAGTTGCCAACAAAACCGCCGACTCTTTATCAAATATTCTAAAGCCGTATTTTATGGACTTTTCTTTAAGCTCCTCTATCATTAATTCCACCTCAAGTAAATCGTTGAACTTGGCTGGCTTTTTGTATTTGCATAATGCTTCAACCCTTGGAAGCCAAAGTCCCTTATCCACAATATCAGCGAAGCTGAAGCCCAAATGTCTATAAAATTCCTCTTCTGCTCTCTCGAAAAACCTGAAATAGTTGGAGAAGTGCACGACTTGGGCAGCGTCAGTGTCTGCCCATGAAACTCTAAAGGAAGCTTTGAAGGTGTTTGGCGACATAGATTTTCACTAGGTTAAAAAGCTAAACTTTCTTGTAAAGATAAATTGTGTGTGAAGGATACCCTAATGTTTGGTTTTCACAAAAATTCTCAACCTTAACGGGTTTCCACCCTACAATTTCATAATCGTGGGAAACCACACGGACTCCAGGTTTTAGCTCAGTCTCGAGTTTAGGCTTAACTTTTTCGTTTGCACTTGTTGTTAGGTATAGAAAAACCACGTCTGCCGAGGTTAAGTCCACGGTGAACATGTCGCTGTTCACTATTGTTACTCTATTCTGCAGTCCCTGCTCATAGATGGAGCCTAGCGCTTTTTTTACAAGGTCTTCTCTTAATTCGACGCCAACGGCTCTCGCACCAAAATCCTTTGCAGCCATCATCACTGTCCTGCCGTCTCCAGCGCCCAAGTCAAAGAAAACCTCTCCAGCTTTTAATTCAGCTAAGATGAGCATTTGACGAATTACTTGCGGTGGACTTGGAACATAAGGTGCTATGAACAGTTCATGAGCCTCCGTTCAAACTCTACATGTCACCTATTCAAGTTAACCAATAATCTTACTCTTTAAAAGATTTTCCACATGATTCTAAGCAACATATGTGGCTTTCTTTGGTGCTGGCTTTTTTGCTTCTCCACATTTCATGCAACTTTGAGCACATAACTCAAGATATTTTGCTTCATCCACAGAACCGACGGATTCAGCAGCCTTGCGGCACAGCTCACTAGGTTCTTCGCACCCTTCTTCTTTGCATAAGCTTGATATGTGCAGACAAATGTCATGCACGTCTTTAGGGTCAAGCACAGCTCTGTTCGTGCGAACCAAAAGGCATAATTCTCTAGCTAGAACACATGTTTTAACGTATTTAATTCTTTCAAGAACTTCTTCACGGAGTTTCTTTCGACTTATCTCCAAACTCTTAATCTCCTAACTATGAGCAAACAGATGCTTACGCACAGTAAGACAAGCAGTCATTTAAAAGTTGTTGTAGGTCTTACACTTTCACCAAAATCTTTTGCTCATGGCTTTGCGTTCAGCTTCAAGAACCAACTCGTAAAATCTGTCATTAAGTTTAGGTTCCTCTTCGAGAACGCCACTAACATCTGATGATTGAACTCTTCTGGCGCATAAAGCCACAGCAGCTGCTTTTCCATATTTCGCTATTAACTGTGCCGTTTGCACTGCATGTTTCTGCAGTTTTTCCTCGCTTTTAGTTAATTTTTCGCCCTTCTTTTCAATGAGTGGAAGTGCCTTCTCTTCCTCCACTTTAAGAAGCCCTATGGCTGATGAACCGCATCTTGGACATTTTGGTTTTTCTGGCAAATCTTTAGCACATACCATTTCCACGTAGTTCCAACAGTTTGTGCATACGAAATTACATGTCTCGTTAAGTAACCTTGCTTTTGCAGATTCTATGAGCACGGCACGCATCCTTTCAGGCGGAATCAAATCAGTCTTCATGCTTACACGTTCAATGCCAACACGAGCAACGGGAGTCGCATTCCCGCCAGTCTCAATTTTTTGCACCTGAATTTCGCCATCTCGGATTTTTTTGAGAACATAAACAAGTTTTTCCAATTCCAAGTCTTTCGTGAACACTTCTTTGAGGGCTTCCTCGTAGATTGGTGTTTCCTCAAAACTTTTAACCAGCCTTTGGAGGCTAACGTTGCTGAAGTCAGCCCACTTCTTTAAGGCTCCGAAACGCCGTGCCACATGAATCATTCTCCTCTTGAAAAGCCCAGTTTTCACAGTTGCTCTCGCTAAGGTGTCTCTAATTGCCTGATCTGACATAGCTCGCATTTCATTAAACAATGTGACTATTTGGTCTGCGTTTGCAGCTCCCATTGTTTGTACAAATATGCGGTATGGGTCGTGCTGAACCACGATGCCATATCCGACTTTTTCTGATAATAGCTGACCCATCAGCTGGGCTAAAGCTCTGTTCGTAAGAGAACCGAAGTTAGCGTGAATTATGACAAATTCTTCCCAGTCTTCGACGACTATTCGTTTTTCTGTAGGAACCAGAAGCCCAGATGTGACATGCTCTATTGTTTCGGCTAGCGCACGCAAAATAGTGTCTTTGTCAGAGGGATATTGCTCGCTTAATTTGGTGGCTATTTCGTCTGGCAAAATTCTTTTCTGCATTTGTTCTTCAACAAAACCCCTAATTGAGCCCACTTCTTGCGCCACTTCAAATGGCACTGGAATTTCTTCACCTATCCAGCTCGGTATAGCTCCTGTAGGGTCATCAACTGCTTTCACGTGAACCCTTTCCTCAGAGACATGTAAAATTCGCCATGGGCTGCCTCTGATGATGAATTTTACTCCAGGTTTGCCATGTTCAGCCATAAATGCCTCGTCTAAAACTCCTATTGCAGAGTCGCTTGATTCGTCAACTACGAGAAATTGTTTCTCTTCAGGTATCATGGATAGATTGTCGAAATAGTATTCGAAGAGGGCTTTTGCACTTCGCGGCTTCAAAACTACTTTGTCTTCGAAGGAAACCCATGCTAGACGTGGAAAACGTTGATGCATATACTTAAGGATTTTTTCAATGTCTTCTATTGTTAAGTCCATGTACGGGTAGGCGTTTCGGAACATCTCCAAGATTTCGTCAAATTCGAGTCTTCTATTCTTAAGGAGCAATCCTGCTATCTGATGGGCTAGGGCATCGTAAGGTTTGGGTGGAATTTCAACAGGTTCCAAATCTTCTTTTAGGGCTTTTTTGGCTATGGCTAAGGCTTCAAGTGTATCATCAGAATCCATCGCAACAACTATTCCTTCAGCTATGCGCCCAATTCTGTGACCGCTTCTGCCCACACGCTGTATAAGCCTCGTAACCTGTCTTGGACTCATATATTGTATAACTAAATCTATTCTGCCCACATCTATGCCCAACTCGAGGCTGCTTGTACAAACAAGACCTTTCAATTCGCCGTTTTTCAAACCTCTTTCAGCAGCTATCCGAGATGGCTTTGCAAGGGAACCGTGATGTATAGAAACTGGAAAGTCCATGTCCCAAACTTTGAACCTGCTTGCCAAAACCTCTGATATTGCCCGAGTGTTTGTAAACAAGAGCACAGATTTATGCTTGCTTATGTAGTCACGGATTATCCGCAGTCTAGCTGCAACTTCCGGATGCGTATAGAGTTGTTCAGCAAGCTTAAAATCTTCTGAGTCGGGCTTTGGAAAAATAGTTTTTAGATGCATCATTCTCGCAACTGGAACGCGGACAATTTCAACGCTTCGCCCCTTTCCAACAAGAAATTGAGCCACCTTTTCTGGACTACCGATTGTAGCGGACAAACCTATCATCTGGAAATCTTTGCCAATCATAGCCCTCAGCCTTTCCAAAGCTAAGGATAATTGGCTTCCACGTTTACTGTCAGCCATCTCATGCACTTCGTCGATTATCACCCACCTCACTTGCTGCAGATGCTGACGCATAATCCAACCGATCAAAATCGCCTGCAAAGTCTCAGGAGTTGTAATCAAAATGTCTGGTGGGCTTCTGGCTTGCCTTGTCCGTTCCTTTGTTTCAGTGTCGCCGTGTCTCACAGCCAACTTTATGTCTAGGTTGTTACACCACCACTCAAGCCTTTCAAGCATGTCCCTGTTCAAAGCCCGCAAAGGAGTAATGTACAAAACTTTAATGCCTGGGGTTCCTTGTTGCCCCTGAAGAAGCATGCTTAAAACTGGTAGAAAAGCAGCTTCAGTTTTGCCTGTAGCCGTGGGCGAAATGAGAAGAACATTTTTCCCCTCAAGAATCATAGGTATGGTCTTCTCCTGCGGCTCCGTTGATTTTGAGAATCCCTTCTGCTCAACAAGCCTTCGAACAGGCTTAACAAGCAAGTCAAAAGCACTTTTCGAAGATTCTTTCAAGACTGGTTGAACCTCAATGCTAAAGGAATAAGCAGAAAGCCATAGGTAAAAGTGTTTTGGGTTTCCTTGCATATTCAAAATCATGTAATGCAAACACTTTTAATGGTTAATCTGCAACTGATACGATATTTGGTGAATCCATGCTGAAGCTTGTTCACAATTTTGCTCATAAGCCTGGCGTGCATTGCGAATCTTCTGCGTTGCGTGACATCTTTGAATTTTACGGCTTCAAGTTTTCTGAACCCATGATATTCGGTCTCGGCAGTGGCTTAGGCTTTGTTTACTGGTATAGCAAAAGTGATGACATGGTTCTGCAGCCTTCCTACCCATTTGTGGGTGGACGAGCACGCGACCTTTACGAGAATCTCTGCTCTAACCTTGGAGTTTCAGTGAAAGTTAACAGAACCTCGAGTACAAAGAGAGCTTGCGAAACTCTAAAGGATCTGATAAATACGGATGCCCCAGTCATGATTTTCGTTGACATGCCATATCTAAAGTATCTCGGATTACCTGAGCAAGCACACTTTGGTTCTCACGTAGTCGTGATTGCTGGCATAGACGAAGACAAGGGCATAGTCTATATCGCTGACACAATGTTCAAAGACTTGCAGACCGCGTCGCTGAAGGAACTGGAAAATGCACGTTCATCAACTTTCAAGCCTTTTCCGCCCCAAAACAGATGGTTCACGTTCAAGTTTCCAGCCAAACTAACGCCTATTGAAGTGGCGATAAGAAATGCAATATCTAAAACTGCTAAGTCAATGCTTTACCCGCCCATAAAAAACCTCGGAGTTAAGGGCATAGGCTACTTTGCTGACGAAATAGTTAAGTGGCCAAAGCTGTTTCCACCAGACAATGCGTTATCTAGACAATTCTACGAAGTAAACTATGTCATGATGGAAGAAGATGGCACAGGCGGCGGACTCTTCCGATACCTCTATTCGAGATTCCTGAAGGAAGCAGGCGAAATACTAAACAATAAGAAACTCTCAGACTTAGGTCAACGTTATCATCAAATAGGACAAAGATGGACAACAACCGCCAAACTCATGAGAGAAACACCCAAAAACATAGCGAACGTGCATGAAGCGAGAAAAATCTTATTAGAAACCTCGAAAGAAGAAACGGAAGTTCTGTCGTCTCTTGCCCGAATCTTCCAGTAGTCTAAAAACTCGGAGCAAAGAAAAAGAAGAATTAATGCTAGTCTATTGGAGTAACGTGCGCCTTTGTTCGTATTACTGGATTGTGAGTGTAGTCTCCCCAACCTCCAGCCACAACCAGCTTATCAGAAACAGCGTCAACGTTCTGCAGCATATTCAATAGGTTATCCAACAGCCTAGACTTCGCCACTGCGCCTGCTATTTCACCATTTTTGAGGGCATAAAGTCCCATCCGTAAGATGCTTGTGAAATCTCCGCGCGTTGGATTCGTCAATCGAGTGTAGTGAAAACGACGAACAAGCAACCCCTTCTTCGTTTCTTCCAAGATTTCTTCCCGACTCCATTTCCTAGGCTTGAAAAACAGGTTTCTGGGCACTGGAATTGGCTCGCCGTTATAGTTTTTACCTGGAAAAGCACTAACGCCAACGGCAAGTGACGCCCGAACAGCACTTCCAGTTGTTTTCTTCTTTTCCATGGCTCCATAGAAGCTGTCGTAAGTGAAAGTTTTCAAGACGCCTTTGTCGATTATCACATGTTTCTCCGAAGGTATTCCCTCATCATCCACAGGTGCCGAGCCTACACCGTTTGGCATCAAAGGATCATCAATCAAAGTCATCTGCGATCCCGCAATTTTTCTACCTATCTTACCCAGTAAGAGCGGAGAGAAAAACTTCGCGAACATTGGACTTACCAGCATAGAAAGGTAGCTGATTATTCCGTGCGTTGGTTCATAATCCAAAATAACAGTATAGGTATCTTCCTTCAACTTCTGAGCTTTCAGCCCTGAAACAGCCATTTCTGCAGCTTTTTCTCCAACATTTTTTGGTGTCAGCTCTTTTAGGCTTCTTCCTGCAGTTGCTTCAGAGCCCTCAGAAACTTCTCTGCCACTCTTGGCTGTTGCACTTAAGCTGGCTTCAAAAAATGTTCCAGCATTTTCTGCAGAAACCCCATGTGTGTTCAAAACTAAGGTTTCAAAGTTCACGATGTTTAGCACTCCAGCATTATCCGCAATTTTCTTGTTGTATGCCAACGATGCCTCCACCATGTCATAGGCAAGTTCCACAGCCTTTTCAGACGGAAGCTCAGCCAACTTCTTATCATAAATCCCAGAAACCTTAGGTATTTTTCCAGGTCTTGGAAGTGAATACTTAAAAGGCAATTTTCTAGCCTTCGCAGTAGAAGCCGCCGCATCAACGAGTCCCTCCAAAGATTTTTTTGAAAGGTCCGCTGTTGAACTGAAGCCTAGCATGTTGCCTTTAATAACTCTTAATCCGATGCCTACATCGTGCACACCTTTGGATTCGAAGACAGCGTTGTTCACTAGCCTTATTGTCAGCACTTTGTTGGAAACAAGATAAGCCTCAGCCTCGTCAAGTCCCTTTTTATCAGCAATTTTTAGGATAGTCTCCCCAGCTTCCTTCAAACGTGCCAAAGTTGATGACATGCTATTGCACCCCTAAAACTGTGGCTACTCCACGGATGTATGGACCCCCATTTCCAACGTATAACGACTGCATCGGATCGCCTTTTCCACATCCAGGCAGCGGCGCAATCTCAACTTTTTTTGTTACAGCATTTATGCTTTTGAAGAATTTAGGCGCAATAGATGTCAAGGCTACGTCTCTTAAATGTGTCGTTATCTCTCCATCCTTGATTTCGTAAGCCTCTTGGGCGCTGATTGTCCAGTTGTAACGTTTATCATCTATTGATGGGTGCCTCATGCTCGAAATTAAGTATCCATGCTTAGTTTCCTTAATCAACTCCTCTTTTTTCCAGTCGCCTTCCGCGAAGAAAGTGTTTGACATGCGTATCAAAGGAATGTACTCAAAGGTAATTGCACGCATCCCAGCGTTTGGTTCGACACCGAAGATAGCAGCGGTCTCGCGGCTATGCATGTGTCCCTTCAAAACACCCTTTTCAATAAGCACTTTCCGCCGAGCCTGTACACCCTCATCGTCATACAGGTAATAGCCTAAAGTGTTTGGAATAGTTGGATCGTCATAAGCTGTAAAGTATTCTGAGCCTATTTTATCGCCTATCTTGCCAGCCCACCATGTTGTTCCAGCCCAAGCAGCCTCACGTCCGAGAACTCTGTCGCCCTCGCTTGGATGTCCAACAATTTCGTGAACAAGCAAAGCAACATAATTGTTGTCGAGGATAACCGTGGCATCTTTTTCGGTTTTAACGGCTCTTGCTTCAAGTAGGCTTTCTGCCTTTCTCCCAATTTCTGAACATACCTTCTCCATATCGTTTTCTTTGAATATTTCATATCCCCCAGAATGTCCCACGATTTTCTCATAAAACTGCGTCAAGGCACCTTTCTTAGAATCAGCTTTCAATGAAACCCATGCTATCGTGTTGGAAAAACGAATATTTGCGCCTTCACTGTTTGCAAAGACTTTATTAATTTTTATTCCCGTATACTCTGCGAGGCCCCGAACAATTTTCTTAGACGTATGCAACCTTTTCTCCCAAGTGATCATTTCCTTCAACTTGCTTTCGAAGGCTATGTCTTCAAGATTAATCTTCACTTTAGTTTTGTACAAAGTATTATGGGCTTTGGTTGGCGCAAGCTTAACTGGTGTTGGAGCATGTTTGCTTGATGCTTTTGCCATTTTGAATGCAATTTCTGCAGCTTGTCTTATGTCTTTTTTATTTAAATCTGTAGTTGACTGGAAGCCCCATGCACCATTAACTAATGTTCGAATGCCTATTCCACGCTTCCGATTAATGATTCCTCGTTGAACCTTGCCGTCAGCAACGGTTATAAGCTCGTTATAATGGTCTTCAAGCCTTGCATCAACATATTCTGCACCAAGTTTGAAGGCATAATCAACAGCGAATAAAGCCAAATCTTCCTCCATAGTCCATTTCCCTCGGTTACGTATGCATTTTTAGGCTTTAACTTAAAAGTTTTTGGAGAATCTGTTTCCCTCTTTGTCAAAAACATGTATAAACTCGATGTTCAAAAGGAGAATTTCTATCCGAAAACAATGGAAAATTATTTATGTATCATCATTAGAAACCATGGATACCGAGATATATTGGAGGAAATTAAATGGCTAAATGTCCAAAATGCGGAACCGTTGTCAGCACGCCTAAAAAGAAGTGGACAATGGCTGGACGCCCAGACAAAGCCGGAAAAAGAATGCAGTTGGAAATTGGACTTTTCGACTGCCCAAAGTGTAAGAAACCGTTCCGAGAAGTATTAAGCAAAAAGAAGATTTAAGCGTCCTACAAACACTGGCGACTTCACATGCCGAAAACAGGACAAAACCTCTGCCCTGAATGCGGAACACCTGCAAAAGACCCGTACAAGACATGGGAGCTTGTCGCTCCGTTTCCAGACAAAAAAGGGAGAATCACCTTAACAATATTCGGCATGTATGAATGCCCCAAGTGCGGCAAGAAATTCAAGGGAGTTGTAAGCAAAGCAAAGCTAGGCGGAGAAGGCATAGAACTTTAGGTTTGCCATCCTTTCCCCTATTTTTTCACATTTTAAAGCGTTAAGTTTTAAAACATCGAAGTCTAAATCAACAAGAGCATTTCAGTCTAACAGAAGGCAGAACATTGACGGTTACAACGCTTAAAAATCTTTGGAAAAATGAGTACTTTAAAACAGCAGTAATGATTATTCTCATCATAACAGCAGTTTTTGGATTCTGGTATGGCTCGCAATTAGTGCTGAACACACAATATCCCGCGTTGGCAGTAGCCTCTGGCAGCATGTGCAAGTTGCCAGGTCAAGATTGCAACGGGTGGTCCCATCCATTTGAACGAACGCTTCATGTAGGAGACTTGATTATCGTTCAAGGAGTAAATCCTGAAGATATTCACGCAGCTCCGGAGCCTGACGGTGACATCATTGTATATCGCCAATTATACAGTGACGATTTAATCGTCCACAGAGCAATCGAAAAAATAGTCGAAAACGGTAATGTCTCCTTTGTAACAAAAGGAGATGGCAACACAGGACCGGATCACCCGATTCCAGCGAGCCGCGTAGTCGGTAAGGTTGTTTTGCGGATTCCTTGGCTTGGGCACCTCGCGCTTTTTATGCATAATTCTTCTGGCATACTCATAATAATCATTCTCATAATTATCCTTGTAATTGTTGAGTTTGTTATTCCAGCATTAACACGCAAAGAAGCAAAAGCCGAAAGTAAAGAAGATGTGGAAAAAGCTTTTGAAGACAAGGCTTTATAAAGAGTACTCTAAGCAATCAATAATAAGAAGTGTTGTTTCATGCCGAAGGTTAAAGCGATAGTAAACATCGAAAATGTTGTTGCTTCTGCGACTCTGAATCAGAAAGTTGATTTAAATGCCGTTGTAAAAGGTTATCCAGGTGTGGAATATCGTCCAGAACAGTTTCCAGGGCTGGTATTTAGGCTTAAGAGACCGAAGACAGCCACATTGATTTTTAACTCTGGAAAAATGGTTTGTACAGGGGCAAAATCAGAAAAGGAAGCACGAAGAGCAGTTATGAAAGTCATTAAAGAACTGAAGAAGGGCGGAATAATCATTATCAGCAAGCCAGAATTGAAAATTCAAAACATTGTTGCTTCTGCGAGCTTAGGCGGAATGATAGACTTGGAAAAGTCAGCGTATACTCTTGGAAAAACGATGTATGAGCCAGAACAGTTTCCAGGACTAATCTACAGGATGGATGAACCTAAGGTTGTCATACTGTTGTTTGCAAGCGGAAAACTTGTTTGCACAGGAGCTAAAAGAGAACAGGACGTTTATGACGCGGTGCATAAGCTTCACAAGATACTGGAGGAACAAGACCTAATATTCTATGAATAGCGCCCTTTTAACTTGCGATTTCTGTTGCTTTTTATCCTTTTTTGATCTGTTTCAAAATAGTCTTCAGCTGTTCCTCGTCTATTGCTCCTATCTCGCACAGTCTATTGGCTATCTCGCTAACATTAAGCAACGCATGAAGCTTTATTCCGCTTTTTTCAAGTTTTTCTTTTCCGCTTTCTTCCCTATCTAGAAGCACAACTGAATCGGTCACGACTCCGCCTTCGGCTGTTAAGGCTTTTGCCGCCTTTTTTAAGGATAAGCCTGTTGTGATTAGGTCGTCAATTAGCAAAATGCGGTCTCCAGGTGCAAGAATTCCTTCTATCCTTTTTTGTCTTCCATGAAGGCGTGCGCCTCTGCGTATGTATAGAAAGGGCTTTTTCAAATTATAGGCGATCAATGATGCAAATGGTATGCCAGCAACTGGAATTCCGGCTATTCTCTCAAAATTCTTCACGCCTATCTCGTCTTTTATGAAGCCTACATAGAACTCGCAGACTTTTTGAAAAGCGTCTGGAAAGCTTGGAACAATCCTCACGTCTATGTAGTAGGGACTTATTTTTCCGCTCGTGAGTTTGAAGGCTCCGAATTGTAGGGCACCTATCTTATTTAGAATTTTGCAAATCTCAACCTTAATAGCTTCGTTGCCTTTTGTGATATGCACGTTTCACTTCCCCTTTGAAACTTGATAGATTTTGCCCACTTCAGGAATTAAACAGGTGACTTTTGGCATTTCCTTCTTTATAAGCTCAGAGAATCTCTTTAAGTCTTCTGTCGAGCCAGTATGATATGGAACCGCCACCTTAGGCTTTGTTAATCTTGCAATTTCAACACCAGTTTCAGGCGATGCGCCAGGCGCAATCATTCCAACTGTGCAGAAAACTACATCAAGTTTTTCCGTTTCGCCTATCGTTGCCATTTCTGGAAAGGGTAGGCTGTCTGCTGTGTGGAAGACTTTGACGCCGTCTTCGCTCGTTATTATGTAGGACACTGGAGTTGCTGCTGGATGGCTACATTTTTCAGCTTTCACAGAAACTTCCCCAAGTTTCACTTCTGAACCTGGCTGAATCTCATTCAGTTTTTCTGAAGGAATTACGTTTTGCAGTCTTCTTGCAGATGTTGAATCAGCCACAACCATGCATTGCGTTAGTTTGTGGAGCTCTGAAACAAATAGTTGGTCTAAATGGTCGTAGTGTTCGTGGGTGATTAGAATTGCATCAACATTTTTGAAGTCTCGGGGTTTAACATCCACGGGGTCTATAACTAATGTTGTTGACGGAGTTTTTATGGTTACTCCGGCATAGTGGTTAAACCACACAAAGAAGATTTCGTTTTTTGCAGGGGTTTTTGCGATTGACATGTTCAATTCCTCACAACTTGATTATTATGGCGGTTGGGTTTTAAAGGACTTGTGATTGTTTTTGTTTTTCTTTGATAAAGGCTTAATAATTGCAGTTTACGTGTGTTCTCTATATTTCGCAGTGATGCTCAATGGTTGATGTTTGGCTTCCCTACGGAAAAACTGAGGTTTGCGCGAGGGTTCCAACTCGAAATTTTTTAGGTTTGATAGAACCGAAGGAGAAACTTGGTGCACCAGACGCTAGGGCCGAGATTGAAAGAGCCTTAAAGGAGCCAGTTGGTTCAAAAAGACTAATCGAAATTGCTAAACCAGAACACAAAGTGGCAATAGTTGTGGATGATGCGACTAGACCTGCTCCGAGCCATCTTATGGTTCCGCCCATACTTAATGAATTAAACATGGCAGGAGTTGAAGATGAGAATATAACTGTTATCTTTGGTTGTGGAACACATAGGGCTGTTACACATGAAGAAGCCATTAGGCTGTTAGGCGAGGACATTCTTAACCGTGTAAAAACCGTGAGCCACAACTGCAAGGCTCAAGACTTGGTTTTTGCTGGCACAACCCAGAAAAATGGAACAAAGGTTTATTTGAACAATGTTTTCGCTGAGGCAGACGTACGAATTCTAACTGGAGACGTATGTTTTCACTATTATGCGGGTTATGGCGGTGGAAGAAAAAGTGTTCTACCAGCAGTTTCAGGCGAAGAAACGATAAAGCATAATCATGCCATGATTTTGCACCCGAATGCAAAAACAGGAGTTTTAGATGGCAATCCCGTCCATGAGGACATGGTTGAAGCCGCAAAACTAGCTAGGGTGAACTTCATTTTAAACGTTGTAACTAACAGTAAAGGCGAAATTGTCAAAGCCTTCGCGGGCGATTTGGAACAAGCTTTTCATGAGGGAGTAAAAGTTGTTGACGAAATGTACCGCATACCAGTAGATCGTAAGGCAGACATAGTTGTTGTTAGCCCAGGTGGATATCCCGCTGATGTTGACCTTTTCCAAGCGTATAAGGGTGTTGACAGCGCCCTTGAGGTTGTCAAACGCGGCGGTGTGATAATTTTAGTGGCTGAGTGCCCAGAAGGGCATGGGAACCAGGTCTTTTATGATTGGATGGTTAAGTTTAAAGACTTAAAGGCTGTCGAAAGGGAAATTAAGCGCAATTTTGTTTTAGGGGGACACAAAACCTATTATTTGGTGAAAGCTCTGCAGAAGATTCAGATAATTTTGGTCTCGTCGATGCCGGACTATTACGTCACGAACATCTTTAAATTGAAGACGGCAAGAGCGGTAAACGATGCCTTAGACGAAGCATTTAATGTCGTTGGGAAAAATGCAAGAGTCTGGACGATGCCTTATGGAAACTTTACACTGCCAGAAGTTAAAACAAGTGAGGAGTAAGCTTGCAAGAAACCTTTGAACTGCGAAAATTCGCCATGAACGACTTGCAAACTGTTATGCGTATCAATCGTGTTTGCTTACCTGAGAATTACACTGACTTTTTCTTCAGTGACTTATACCATAGATTTCCTGAAACCTTCATTGTTGCCGAAGAAAATGGAGAAGTTGTTGGTTACATAATGTGCCGCATAGAAGTAGGCTTATCAAATCTTGGTTTTAGCGGCTTAATCAAGAAGGGACACATTGTTTCCGTGGCTGTTTTACCTTCATACAGGCGCAAAGGCATTGGAGAAGCTTTAATTGTTAAGGCTGTTGACGGCATGCGACTGTATAATGCGAAACAGTGCTTTTTAGAAGTTAGAACAACCAATGAAGAAGCGATTAACCTCTATAAAAGGCTAGGATTTGATGTGTCACGTACAATCCATGGTTATTATGCTGATGGAGAAGACGCTTACGTGATGAGCCGCAAACTGTAAAACATATTTTCGCAAAAGATAACCAAATTTTTTGGCAAAGTTAAGTCGGACGTGACGGCACAGATTTGTCGATTAGATTTGTGTACTCTGCTTTTTCATTCAGATAATTTATGGCTTGAAGTATCGATTTTGCAAATCCTAATAAGCCGAGAAGCATGGCAACTGTCAAAAACAAGCGAATATCAACAACCAAGCTCACATTTTCGAAGGTTACGCCCAATATTCCACCCTTCAACGAGAGAACTAGATAACAAATCACGAACAACGCCTTAGCCGCATTAAAAAAGTGTTGAAAGATTGTGCCGGAAGTGAGTTCTCCAACAACCATTAAGAAGATGTATACCATGACAAAAGCTTCAATCATCTGCTGGAAACCCGGAAACACTTCTGAAATTGGAGCCAAGAACATCCATAAAACTAAATACAATGCATAGAAAAGAACCCCTTTTATGGTTGCTTTTAAAGCTTTAAACGCTATTTTCTTGAGATTTTTCTTGAAATTGCTGTCTGTGTCAGCCATAGGGTATCACCAAGGGTTCAGATCTGAAAAACGGGGTTAGAAAATTGATTTCAAAATGTCCACTTTCAGTAATTCCCGCTGTTGGAACATAAAGCTCCACATACCCAGCATAAGGAGAGTTTTGCACGGCGTAAATGACGGATTGGCCTTCACCCAAAAGCATGTCAGCGCTGTTATACATGCGCATTTGGATGTCTCCAGTCAAATCAAAGAACGCGTGGTTTTCAAAGTTTATTGGAACAATGGTTCTTAGGTGAGTTCCATTGTAGCCTGCGTATTCGATTTCTCCTAGCGCAAAATTGTGTAGGGGTGCACCCCAAGGCACAGAAAAGTTTGTTGAAGCTTGAACGGGAATTGCTTCCGCAACTCTCATGCCTATCATCCCATACACTATCAACTCTGTGTCATCAAACAAGTAATTTCTGTGGTTCTGCAGAAAATCATTAACATCTATTGTCATGTTATGAGTTGCTGTTGCGTTTTCGCCTCGTTTTATGACAGGTAGAAACGTGGATCCCTGCGCAATTATGAAGCCTTCATTATCTGAGATTTCAGTCGTTAAGTTGAAGAAGCCGATGTTGTAATATCCAAGGTTGGCAATCGTTATTGGCAAAGAGAAGAGCAGTTTATTATCCGAAGTTAGGCTTACTTGTGGTTCTCCAAAATTGAAATGTATGTCCTTAATAAAATAAAATGCAGAGACGGAAAAAACAATTAGGAATATCCAGAAAAACGTTGTAGCTATGCCAATCATTCGAATCGAAATTTTCATAATTGCCCCTTATCCGATGCTTTGCACGAGATTTTCAATGGTTGGATGGTTGTTGTGAAGAATTGTCTTGCTGAGGTTCTTGGTTCTGCTGTGGTTGCGGTTGTGGTTGTGAAACTTGTTCTGGAGGTATGAGCACGAACTCTGGTTCTGGTGGTTTGACTTCTTCTTTCGGCTTCTCTTCTCTTGGTTTCTCTTCCTTTGGTTTTTCGATCACTTTTGGCTTCTGAGGCTGGGGCTGTGGTTTCTGTTCGACCATTGGTTGTTTTTGTGGAATAGCGGTCGGTAACTGTGGTGCATGAGAGATTAATGTAATGCCCCTTATGGTTAGGAGTGAACTTACCCAACCCATCACTCCTAGATACATTACGCGTATGCACGTCGCAATCAAAGGAGCCAAAGCTTCGCCAAACGTTCGCACCAAATCTTCAGAAGCGATTATTGATAGGCTTTGGGTTAGAAACATGTAAGCGCTTATGAAGGTGAATATTAGTAGGGCTACACCCATTATCAGCACTGTGATTCCAGAAATGGCTATCTTATCTCTGAAATTTTTGACCATAACTTTTGCCACCGTTTTAATGAATTATGTGAGAATGAATATTAAATCTTCTGATACACTAAACAGAATCCAAACTAACTATCAGAAATCAAAAACAAAAATCAAGTTAAAAAAAGGATGAGACTATGGCGATAATCCAAGTTTCTGATATATCTTCTGTTTACTCTCCTCAACGTTCTTTGCAACATCCATGAAAAGGTTGTTTCCATGCGAATCAATAGCAACCGCTAAAGGACCAAATTCTTCAGCTTCAAAAATCCACATGGCTTCGGGCATGCCCAAATCGAACCACTCAACACTCCTAACATTCTTGATAGCCCTTGCAGCCAATACTGCGGCTCCACCAGTAAAAGCACCGTAAACAGCTCCATACTTTGCCATGGCATCCGTTGTCTTCCTACCCATGCCGCCCTTGCCTATGACTACCCGCACTTTGAAGTTCTTTATGAACTCGTCCTCAAAAATGTCCATCCGCGTGCTTGTTGTTGGACCTGCAGCGACCGCAATCCACTTGTCTCCTTCCTTGCTCATCACGGGACCACAGTGAAAAACCGCTAAACCTTCAAGATTTATGGGCAAAGGTTTTCCCTCCTTAAAGTATTCTAAGGCTCTTCTGTGAGCTTGGTCTCTTGCAGTGACTATTGTTCCTGTAACATAAAGCACATCATTCACTTTGAGCTTGCGTATTTCTTCCTCTGAGATCGGCGTTTTAAGTTTGTAAACTGACATTCTTTTTCACCTCACCATTTTATTTTATGCGTTAAATACTCAACCGTTCCATCCGCGTTGATTCGAGCAGAAGCTCTTCGGGCAGCCCAACAATTGAAGGCAACAGCAGCAGGAAAAGACGCTGGATGCCTAAAGGCATAGTCAATGTGCACACCTAAAACAGTAGTTTTTCCACCCAAACCCATGGGACCAATTCCAGTCATGTTTGCAGCCTCAAAAATTTCCCTTTCAAGCTTCGCAATTGCAGGGTCGGGATTAGGCTCGTTCAATGGTTTTAGCAAGGCTTTTTTAGCTAGTTTCATGGATATGTCTGCTCCGCCTCCCATTGCAATACCTAAAATGTTTGGTGGGCAAGGTTGAGCACCAGCCTTTATCACAGCTTCAACAACAAACTTTTTCAGTCCATTTATTCCCTCTCCTGGCACGAGCATTCCCGTTACACAGACGTTTTCGGAACCTCCGCCCTTCGTCATAACAGTCAGTTCCACGCTGTCGCCAGGCACGATTTCCCAATGCAGAAAGGGTATGTATCGTCCTGTGTTGTCTCCGCTGTTTTTCTGAGTGAACGGGTCAACAGCATTTGGTCTGAGAGGAACTTCTTTTGTGGCTCTTCGCGTGGCATTTATCAGAGCTTCTTCAATTTTTTCCAAGTTTTTCGCTTGGGCGCCAGCTTTAATGAAGAATATTATTGTGCCCGTGTCTTGGCACACTGGCGCCTGATACTTTTCAGCTAGCTCTATATTGTCCAGAATTGCCTTCAGCTGCGTCTTGCCCGTTTCGCTTGTTTCTTCAGAATATGCCTTCTTCAGTGCTTGCTTCACATCGTCTGGCAGATAAATGACGGCTTGTTTTATGATGTTAAAGGCAACGTTTTCCACAGTTTTTGCTTTTTCCAATTTTATTTTCCCTCATTAGCCAGTTTTATGAAAAAACCGTGTACTTATATCTTATCTTGACTTAACCTCAAAACTTAAGGTGAAAGTCTTTCAACGTTTTCACTTTAACTCATCTCTCTAGGAACTAAACATTAATGTTTTTCGTGTGTTTTAAATACGGCTTGGCTCAACTGTTTCAGTAAATTGAGAAAGGGGAAAAGATTGATGGCTGAGGAAGAGGAAGGCGCCGTTAAAAAGAAGTATGAGTTTTTGGAGGACCTTCCCGGGATTGGTCCTGCCACTGCTCAGAAACTGCGGGAGATGGGATTTCATACTGTTGAGTCTCTGGCTATGGCTACTGCCCGTGAGTTGGAACCCGCTGGTATAAGTGAGAAAAAGTCTTTTGCTATTATTGAGACTGCACGCTCTTCAATTAGCGTTTCTTTTGTTCGAGCGGATGAGCTTCTCAGAATGCGGCAGAGTGTTTTGCGTTTAACGAGCGGAAGCAAAGCCTTGGACAGCATTCTTGATGGTGGATTGGAAACGCAGACCATAACGGAGTTTTATGGCGAGTACGGCAGCGGGAAAAGCCAGCTTTGCCATGAATTATGCGTGAATGTTCAGTTGCCCCCTGAACGTGGTGGACTTAATGGTGCAGCTTTGTACGTTGACACGGAGAACACTTTTAGAACTGAGCGGATTGTGCAGATGTCTAGGCATTTGGGGCTTGACCCTGAGCAGGTTGTTAAGAACATCATTTATGCTGAGGCTTACACTTCTGATCATCAAATGTTTCTGCTGGATAACGCTGATGAAGTGATTAAAGCGAACAACGTGAAACTAATAATCGTCGACTCTTTAACCGCCCATTTCAGAAGCGAATACCTAGGGCGTGAGATGTTGGCGCCTAGACAGCAGAAATTGAACAAGCACATGCATAAACTTATTCGTTTAGCTAGAGCTTTTAACGCTGTTGCTGTTGTTACCAATCAAGTTATGGCTAAGCCAGACGTGTTTTTCGGAGATGCGGTTCATCCCATTGGCGGTCACATTGTTGGGCACACGAGTCACACGCGTGTTTATCTGCGAAAGGCTGCTCATGGTCCTGTGCGGATTGCCCGCCTAGTTTCAAGTCCATACTTGCCTGAGGGAGAGGAAATATTTAAAGTAACTGAGAACGGCATAGAGGACGTTCCCGAAGAAGAGAAAACGAAGCCTCGTGGGCGTTAAACATGCCTATTCCTCACGCTCTGGTTACGCGTTATTTCCAGCTGTTGGTTAATAGACAGTTTACTGAAGCTACGCGTGAATTGGAGAGGCTTAAGCAGAAGATGCAAAAAACGGAGTGGAACCGTGGTTATTTCAGGGCTTTGTTTGGGATGCTGCTCACACGCCGATCCAACAATAACGACACATATGCGTTTTTCTCGAAGTTAGATTTAAGTGATAAAGCGGCTTTGCACGGTTATAGGCGGGAGTTTTTGGATCATACAAGGAATGGGCTTCATGGAGATTTTGATCGCGGTTTTTTCTCAGCCTGGACTGATTGCATGCGTGTACTCAGCAGAATAAATGTTGCGAATGTTCCCAACGTGAATAATACAGCATCTGAGAAGGGAAAGCTTGAGACTTTAAAGGTTGATAAGAGCCAAGCAACTATGGAGAATTTTATCAGAGAGGAAGAAGCTTAAACTGTTGGCGCTGGACCAGCGATTATTGTGTATAGGAGAACCCAGAAGACTATCCATGCGAGAAAGTAGATGCCTATTCCTGTTGTTACGAGTTTTCGTGGTTTCTCCACTTTAAGCATAAACATGCTTTTTATGATGGTGTAGTAGGATATTATGTAGGTGATGAGTGCTAGGGATATACCGTTCATTAAAATGTTGAATGTAAATTCGTCGCTGCGTATTGTTTCTGTTGCTATTCCATAACCTACGCAGATGAAGGCTGCGACTATGCCAAAAGCGAATCGCAACCAATATATCTGGGTTAGCGCTTTCATCGTCCTTCAACATCTTGCATTTTATATTTTGGTTTATGATTTAAAGTTGTCTATTTATAGCTTAGTAGTAATACATTTTTGGATGTGAAAAGCGTTGCTGATGAAGAAGGAATTCACGAGTTTTGACATGGCTGCAGTTGTTCGAGAGTTGAAAGAGACTATTCTGGATTCTCGTGTCAGCAACGTTTACCAATTGGATGGCAAGACTCTGCTTTTTAAGTTACATAAACCTGATAAGCCCGTTTTTCGGTTGGTTTTGGAGGCTGGTAAGCGGTTACATTTAACTTCATATGTTATGGAGAAGCCTTTGGTGCCGCCTGCTTTTTGTATGGCTTTGAGGAAGTATCTGCGGAATGCTTGGTTAGTTGATGTGGAACAGTACGAGTTTGAAAGAGTTGTCGTTTTCTCTTTTAAGGCTAAAACGGGTGAGTTGCGGCTTGTTTTGGAGCTTTTTGGTGATGGGAACATTATTTTGGTTGATGGCGAAGACAGAATCTTGCAGGCTTTAGTTTACAAGCGTATGCGAGACCGAAATATTCTGCGTGATGAAAATTTTGTTTTTGCGCCGCCTAGTGGAAAAAATCCTTTTAAGGTTGGCAGAGAAGAGTTGGCTGATGCAATAAAAGGTTTTGACGACGTTGAGGTTGTTAGGGCAATTGCACGTTTTTTGAGTATTGGCGGTTTTCACGCTGAAGAGGTTTTGCTGAGGGCCGGTGTTGACAAGACTAAACATTGTAACGCGGTAAGCGATTCTGAAGTTAATGCTATTTTTGCTGGTTTGCACGGTTTGCTTTCTCAGGTTGCAAGCGGCAAATTGGAGCCCTGTGTTGTTTTGGACGAAGATGGCGGATTTGTTGATGTTGTGCCTTTTAGGCTTAAGCGTTATGAAGACTTTAAGCATCAGCCTCACAGCAGTTTCAATGAGGCTTTAGACGAGTTTTACGTTAGGGTTAGGGCGGTTGAGAAGGCTAAGGCTGGTGTTGAAGTTGATGCTTTGAAGCGTGAGGCGGAAAGGCTTAAGCGAGTTATTGAAGGACAAGAGAGGACTTTGACTGAGGCTGATGTTGAAGCTGAACGCGATAAGCACATTGGAGACGTTATCTATGCCAATATTGGCGAGTTGCAGGTTTTACTGGACAGGTTTTCGGCTGGCAAAGAGAGTGGAAAAGAGTGGAAGGAGATTGTTTCTGAGGTTTTGGCTGAAAAGAAGGCTGGCATTAAGCCATGGATATTCTTTGAGTCTTTTGACGTTAAGGGTTTGGTGGTTAATGTTTGTTTGGACGATTTGCGGTTTGGTCTGAGTCTGCGTGGAAGTTTGTTCGAGGATGCTGGACAATTTTATGAATGGAGTAAGCGGGCTAGGCAGAAGTCTGAAGGCGCAAGAGCGGCTTTGGAAGAAACGCGCAAAAAGCTGAAGGAGGCTGAAGTAAAAATCAAAGAGGCTGAAGCCATAGAACATGGCAAGCCTGCTGAAGCCTTGGAAAAGCTTGTAGAACGTAGAGTTAAGCATAAAGAGTGGTTTGAGAAGTTTAGGTGGTTTGTTTCTTCTGATGGCTTCTTGGTTGTTGCTGGAAAGGACGCGGTTAGCAATGAGGTTTTGATTAAGAAGTATGCTGAGCCACGCGACATTGTTTTTCATGCAGACATTGTAGGCGCACCTTTCGTTGTTATTAAGACTGGTGATAAAAAGCCTAGTGAAGAATGCCTGCGTGAAGCTGGCGAGTTTGCGGCTGCATTTAGTCGCGGTTGGCGCGAAGGCTTCGCATCAGCAGATGTTTATTGGGTTAAGCCCGACCAGCTGAGCAAAGGTGGTCCTTCAGGCGAGTATGTACCTCATGGAGCATTTGTTGTTAGCGGCAAGCGAAATTGGATGCGTGGGATTCCTCTTAGGGTGGCTGTTGGCGTGGTAGTTGGAGATGAAGGCGAGATAAGTTTTGTTGGCGGTCCAATTGATGCAGTTAGGACTAAAACAAATGCATATGTGGTTGTTGTTTCAGGAGACCTGACTGGCAAAGAACTGTTTAAACGTGTTTTGAAGAATTTGGCGGGAAAAATGTCTAAGGAACATCGGGAAAAAGTGTGGAAGGCTTCAGTTGAAGAGATAAGAGAATTTATTCCATATAACAAGGGCAGAGTTTTGGAAAATTAGAAAGATGACTAGCCACACCAAATGCGAATTACCGCACTTCTAAAGAAAAGGAGGAGAGGGATTTCATCAGTAACCTTTTTGCTATCATCACAGCCGGATGTTCTATTCCCTGCTCGTCTTCATCATCTGAAACTAATTAACAATCAAAGCCTATCCATGCTTATTATAATTTAGCAAAAAGGCAACTGTGAATTTAGGCTTCCGTAGAGGAGATTAGAGAATTTGCTTTATGATTTCATGAATCAACGGTTTAGCGCAAACTTTAGTGGAATCTATATATATCCAAGATTTCCTCGGAAAATCTTGTTTAACGGAGCTTGATTTGAGCTTCGTTTCATGGAGTTCTGGAAGAGAAGTTTAAGCAATTGATTAACTGGCTTAAAAGGGCTTATAGAAAAAATGCTCTATTTCTTCATGCTTGCTTGAGTGGCTCTATCCTTTATTCTATGTGCGGGCATTTTCCTATAGGCTAGGGA
>CAYZEP010000006.1:0-2573 GCA_964477645.1 uncultured Candidatus Bathyarchaeia archaeon
AGCCCTGAGGCGGCTATCCCGTAGGGGTTCGTGGGTTCAAATCCCACCCCCCGCATCTGAATTTCAGCCACGATTTGAGCTTATTTGGGCAAAATAAACCCAATTTAGGATGGAGTGTGCGGGGGTTAGAATTTGAACATGCGTTTACCGGTAAAAGCATCTAATTTCTATGGCCCAGGATAGGGTCAAATATCGGTTTAAGATATCGGAGTCGAAATCTCTTTTTGCGTTAGGGAAGACCCACAAAGCGATAGACGTCTTTATAATGTGATATACTTGCTTTTTTTGGTGGGGATTGTATGTGTTAAAGAAACAACACATTCTTAAGAAGGCGATGGATGATGACTGGAAACTGTCAGTTGCGATGCTTTATTTCGGATGCGGCAAGCAGTTTTATAGTTGGCATATGTTCGTTAAATTCTGAGCTAAAAGGGAAGATATTTATTTGATGAGGTTTTTAACAGAAGATAGAATGTTGTTATCGCACGTGGATGGAGTTGATGCGATATTCTGTCATGAATAAAGTATCCTAAACTCCTATTGCTTATTTTGAGTTTCCTTATAGCGTACATCCTCTTTGCCGATAGGTCCTATGTTCCCCTTCACGATACACTGGTTTTCCTGGGATATTTCGGAACTTTTCTGACAGGTTTCCTTTATGCCTATGCATTCACAGCAGCGCCAGCCGCCGCAATATTGCTGATTCTTGCCAAGGAGCAAAACTTGCTTTTTGCAGGATTTATCGCTGGCGTTGGCGCTTTGTTGAGTGATCTGGTTATCTTTCATTTTATAAGACATGGTTTCAGCGATGAGGTGCAAAAACTTTCAGATGAAAAAATCGTTCAGTACGCCCGAAGAAAATTGCCCGACTCTATTCAAAAATATCTGTTGGCATTCTTAGCCGGCTTTCTCATTGCCTCTCCTCTTCCCACTGAAATTGGCGTTACATTGATGGCTTCGATAAAGAGCATATCGACAAGGAAATTTTCCATTATAGCATACTCCTTACATACCAGCGCAATCTTCTTAATCCTTCTAATCGGTAGCATCATTTAATATCACGCCTAAAAACATGTTTAGTAGCCCGGAGTTTCTAACTCTTGCCAAGCATATTCAATATGTTTTTTACCGGTAAAGTTGGGTGGGGGTCCCACCCCCCGCACTCTTCTTGACTTGTAATTATTCTAAAAATGTACATGCCTAGAAACGCTATAAATTCACGATGCACACTTAATTTAGGTACGGTCTAATGGATATCGAGGGGCTAATAAGAGCACTGCCCAAAGCTGAGCAGCACGTTCACATCGTTGGTTCAACGAGACCTGAGACACTGCTCTGGCTCGCAGAAGAAGGCGGTATAGAGAAGCCCTATGAGACAGTTGAGGGTGCCCGCCGCTTCTTCCAATACCGCAATTTTCCACACTTTATCTCCATCTACAGCACGGTGGTAGATTGTATCACAAAGGAGGATCAATTTGACCGTATCACCTATGAGATGTTAGAGTGCGACGCCCGCTGCAATGTCCGATACGTCGAGGCGAGCTTCTCCGCCCCTGACCATGTCCAAAAAGGCCTCGACTATAGCCGGATGCTTGATGCCATAAACAGAGGTGTGCGTCGGGCACATCGCGACTTCGGCATCGAGTGCAACCTAAGAGTTGATCTCGTTCGAAACTATGGACCGGACGTTGGAATGGAAGTCCTCGACTGGGTAGAAGGCAAGAATGATAACATAATTTCCATTGATATAGGGGGCAGCGAGGAAAAGTTTCCTCCTAAGCCCTTCGCATCTGTCTTCTGTAGGGCGAAAAAGATGGGGTTTCACCTAGTTGCTCATGCAGGAGAGGCTGCAGGATCAAGGAGCATCTGGGAAGCAGTGACAGATCTAAATGTCGAGCATATAGGGCATGGAGTTGCGGCAAGTAGCGACCCTAAACTGATGGACTACCTTTTGGAACGAGGCATAACCGTTGAAATGTGCCCTGTCAGCAACGTGAGGACTGGAGTTGTCTCGTCATTGGAGAGGCACCCTATTCGAACCTTCTTTGAAAGAAATTTTAAAGTAACTGTAAATACTGACGACCCGTCAATGTTCGGCACTGATATGAATAACGAGTATCTGGAACTTCATCGAAGACTCAACTTCACGATTCCTGAACTCTTCAAGCTCAGCCTCAACGCAGTTGACTCTTCTTTTCTCCCTCAAGAGCAAAGGATCGATATGCGCGAATCCTTCATAAAGGAATATCAGCGCTTATTGGCTGATAGTTGCGCGCTATAAGCGAGAATTTGAACCTGTCTATTGTCTGCGTTGTGTGTAAAGCTTACATATGACATATGTCATAGCCTTTCTCAAACCTTAAGTGGTTTAGAAAATGGGAAGAAGTAAATCCTTCCTCATTGACTTATCTAGAACCGAGGGAAGCGGAGAATTTAACTGTCCCAAATGTGGGACTAAAATATCCCCTGACGATCCATCAGAAGATGTTTATACAATTCTCAAGCCAATGATGAAAAAAGATCGTTTAGAAAAGGTAATTTTACAATGTAATAGATGTGGAAGCAAAATTCAT
>CAYZEP010000006.1:2583-41228 GCA_964477645.1 uncultured Candidatus Bathyarchaeia archaeon
CATTTAATCGGATTTCACATTTTGGAAAAACTAAATTAACAACTCAAAATCTTGAAAAATGTACACTAACCTTTTATATGAGGGTTGCTGTTTACTGGAGTTGTCACACTAATTCATGCTTGAATTAAAGAAGCTTTTGAAGGCTTTTGAAAACTGCATGCAAAAAATTTGTGACAGGAGAAATGAAATATATGCAAATACAATACTTTAGAGATTTGCAGTTAAGTCCGGAAGTTATGAAAGGTATTGAAGAGCTTGGATTTAGTAGTCTTTTCCCAATTCAGGCTCAGGCGATAATTCCATTAATTGAAGGCAAAGATGTTATTGGACAGGCACAGACTGGAACTGGTAAGACTGCGGCTTTCGGAATTCCGATGATTGAACGCTTAAACCCAAAAATCAACAGTGTACAAGGCTTAGTCTTAGAGCCGACACGTGAACTCGCCATACAGGTTGCAGAGCACATAAACCGACTCAGCAAATATGCGGCATTAAAAGTCTTGCCAATTTATGGCGGAGAATCCATCCAAAAACAAATATACGCGTTGGAGGGCGGCGTTCACATTGCTGTTGGCACGCCAGGTCGCATAATAGACCATCTGGAACGGAGAACACTGAATCTGGCATCAGTGAAAGTCGTTGTTCTCGACGAGGCTGATAGAATGCTTGATATGGGGTTCATAGATGACATAGAATATATACTTTCGAAGATACCAGCTAACAGGCAGACAAGCCTCTTCTCGGCAACAATAGACCAGCAAGTAGTGAATGTATGCAATAGGTACATGAAGAAACCTGAAAAGATACTTGTAAGCAAAGACGAAATAGCCCTTACACAGATAAACCAGTATTACACGGTTGTAAACCCTAAAAACAAATTTGAAATCTTATGCAATATATTAAATGAAAACCACATAGACCGAGCCATAATATTCTGCAGAACACGCACAGAAACAGGCATACTGGCAGATAGATTAAGAGCCAGAGGATATGATGCAAAACCATTGCATGCTGGCTTCACTCAACCACAAAGAGACTTCGTTATCAACTCTTTCAGGAAAAGAAGACTAAAGTTGCTTGTTGCAACGGATGTTGCTGCAAGAGGCCTAGATATTCAAGGAATAACCCACATAATAAACTATGACATCCCATTAGACGCACTAGTCTATTTCCACAGAATCGGACGAACTGCCAGAATGGGACGCGAAGGAACAGCCATAACACTCGTGGGTTACGGAGAGTTAGCAGAATTCAACAATATACGAGCCTTAACGAAAACTGCAATAGAAGAATTAGAGTAGAAACAACCAATGCACTTTTTCACATAGAAAATATCCTCAGAATGCTCTGCGGTCTATAGCATTTATAAGGAAGCTTGTGTATTATGGAGCAGTAACGTTCTGGTGTTGACAGCGGAAAAGACACAGCAACGTTACACGCTACAATCAACAATAAAAGGAGTGATGGAAAATGGCGGAAAAATCGGGAATTGTTTTCATTGGAAGTAAACCTGCAATGAGCTATGTTCTAGCAATCATCACAAGCCTATCGGCATCCAACGCTAAAGAAATAACTTTGAAAGCCCGTGGACGAGCAATTACAACAGCAGTTGACGTAGCTGAAATAACTAGAAGTCGCTTCCTAAAAGACCTAAAAGTAAGCAAAATCGCGATAGGAACAGAGGAGATGCCAGCGAGAGAAGGCGAAAACAGAGCACGCATGGTTTCAACAATGGAAATAACGCTAGCAAAAGAGTAAGAAAGAACCTTGCGAAACAAAGTATCAATCGGAGAATACCTCGCTTTTCTTTCCATAAAATATGAGGTTGACCCCGATAATTTTTTTTATGCATTAATCTCAGCAGAGGAAAACCAAAAATCCACATGTGGAAATCTTTCAATCAAATGTCGCGGCAAGCTACGCGACAAGACCGTTCTTTTAATAACGAATGGTCCAAAAGTTGTTGCCCAATTTCCAATACCCAAAGAATTTCTCTTGGAACGGAGCAATCCAATCAAAAACCTAAGAAAAACCGGCATGTTTCGTAGACATCCAATTAAGAAAAACACGGGGCCACTTTTCCTTTGCATTAGAGATTTAAAAACTGGAATGAAGCAAGTTAATCTGAAGGCTAAAGTCCTAGAAATTGCAAGGCCAACACTTGTCTTTACAAGGTTTGGAAACTACGCCAGTGTAGCCAATGCTTTGATAGCGGACGAAACTGGAGTAATCAAGCTTTGTTTGTGGAATGAACAAATAAACTCCATCTCAGTAGGGGACATTGTTCGAATTGAGAATGCACGTATGTCCATGTTTAGAGGCGAACGACAGTTAAGAATTGGGAAAAATGGAAAACTGGATATCGTGGAAGACGAAAGTTCTATTAGAAAAACTACATGATTTTGTAAATAGGGCGGCTACTCTAAAGAGTCGGCAAAAATCTTTTTCTTTAGCGTGCTAGTGAGTCGCTGTATTGCGATATGTCTGACTCCTGCAGAATTTCTCTCCTTTTAACTATTTCACCAAAGTCAACAAAATCTCCGCCGACTATCTTCAGTTTAGCTTCAATTTTATTTCCTTTAACAGTTATGACATTGTAAGAATTGCAGAAAAAACCTCTTAATTTTTCGCATGATACGCTACCTGCATGAACCACAAACATATCTTCCATTTTCCATCTCCATGGTCTATGGCGGTGTCCGCAGAGAACCAAGTTTGCCTTTGATTTTATTAGGCTTCTTAGCACATCGCCTGCGTCGATTATTGTTATTTGGTCTGCTCCTGTGTCTGGAACTGGAATAATGTGATGGTGTATAGCCACAATTTTTACCTTTTTCCTATATTTTTCGAGAACTTTTTCAAGCCATAGGTTTTGTCTGTGGCCAACTTCGCCGTCGTCTCTGTCTGGTCTTGCCGAACTGAGAACTATTAACACAGTATCTTCAGTTTCAGTCACTTGTGAGAAGGGAAAAAACTCTTTAAAAAGCAAGTAACCTGTTGAGCGATAGTCGTGGTTTCCACTTACGTATATTATTCTCTCAGCTTTCAGCTTCTTCAGTTCTTTTGCGGCTGTCTTGAACTCTGATATTAAGCCATTTTCCGTTAGGTCACCAGTGACAAGCACAACGTCAGGACACATTTCATTAATTTCTTTAATGGCAGTTCTAAGAGTTTCCTTGCGAAACATTGGACCGCAGTGGACATCTGAAATTTGAGCTAGTAACATTGCATCACTATTGCGTTTTATTCTCTGCTTGCGAGTACCACGATGTAGTCAGCTGTATCCGCACACATGTCTGCCGCATGCTCGATGAACTCAATCAAATCGTCAAATATCACCATAGCACCACAATTAATCTGTTCGCCGTACTTGACGAACGAAGTCTTAGTTTTAAGATAATTTTCATCGATTTCATGTTCAATTTCCTCAACTTTTTCGGCTCCTTTCATTGCTTCGGTCGGATTTACTGTAATTTTTTCGATGCTACCTCGCAAGACATGGGCACATTCTACAAGTATAGAGGTCATACACACTGTGCTTTCGCATAATTCTTTTGGAATTTGGGCATCTGCTAGCATTTCTAAGCATCTTGCCGCATCCTTTACGTGGTCTGCAAGAGTATCAAGTCTTTTCACAAGGTGAAGCAAGTCTTCACGGTAGTCAGCAAATAAGGCTGCACCTTTGGATAATTCTTTAAAAACATCTTTTCGTAATTTATCCACTTCCTCTTCTACCTTGAAAAGGTTCTGGATGTGTTGCATCGCCTCTTTTTTCTTTGCCTCCGAAATGTTTTTCACTGCTTGATGAAGTAAGGTCACCGTGTCAAGGGCTTTTGTTATTTGTTCGTGGGCTAAGTCCAACGCTTTTGTTCTGCGTCGTCGTTCAAACCACGCATAGCTTCTCTTTTCCAAATTTACATCTCCTCTATCATATTTTAATGACATACTTTAATAATACTTTGGGCTTTTCAAAATAACTCTATCCATGTTATTGTGTTTTGCTTTCGCTTACCCAGAAAGCGGTTGTTTTGCCCTTTTCATCAATTTTGTATTCCTTTTTGAAGATAGGAACTTCTTTTTTGTATCTTTCTACGGCTTCCTCTAAAACTGGAAAAACATTTCTGCGATGTGAACCCGCAACCAAAACGTATACGAGGTCCTCGCCAACGCTAAATTCGCCGAGTAAATGGTGGATTTGGACATCAACTATGCCTGACTTCTTCGCTAAATCACTGCAAATATTTGCCAGCACTTCGTTTGCCTTCTCTTCATACGCCTCCAACATCAACTTCTGAACTTTTTCACGCTTCAAAGTTTCTCCGCGAACTACACCGATAAATAAGGCAATTGCTCCTGCTCTGCGAAAGCCTTTTTCCTCTTTTACGCTTCTTAATAGGTCTAGAAGAGAAAAAGTTCCTTTCTTATGAACTCCTGCCTGAACCACCAAACTCTCCACCACATCAATAGTTTTATTATAATATTTATGACTTAACTTTTAGGAGATTGGCATGCAGCGGATTAGGTTAGAAGGAATATTCGTGCCCAACGTGACGCCATTCACACGCGAAGGCGAACTCGACGAAGAAGCACTGAGAACATGTGTACAATTTTGGATGAATAGCGGAGTCTCTGGACTGATGCCCTGTGGAAGTAACGGAGAGGCTCCCTACCTTTCTGGGGAGGAAAGAAAGAAAGTTATTGAAACTGTTATGGATGAAGCTAACGGAGAAGTTCAAGTGATTGCTGGCACGGGCAGCATGAGCACCCGGGAAACCATTCAGTTCACTAAAGGCGCGAAAGATTTAGGAGTGGATGCTGCCCTCGTGGTAACACCGTACTATTTCAAACTTTCAAGCAAGGAAGTGTACGAGCATTATAAGGCTATTTTGGAGGCTGTCGACCTTCCAATAATACTGTACAGTGTTCCAAAATTCACAGGTTACGACTTAGATTTTACAGTGATCTCTCAACTCGCATCTGAATACGAAAACGTAGTTGGAGTTAAGGACAGCAGTGGAAACATCGGCAGAATAACCGAGATCATAAGGTTAGTTGGCGAACAAATTTCAGTATTAGCTGGAACAGCCGACGTAGCTTTTCCAACGTTGATGATGGGAGGTAAAGGCGCAGTACTAGCGGTTGCAAATGTGATTCCCAAAATGTGTAACAGCCTATACAAAGCTTTTAGAAAAGGCAACTACGATGAAGCATGCAAACTGCAGCGACGCATATCTTATCTAAACGAGGTTCTTGTTAAGCGGCATAATCAACTTTCAGCTATCAAAGAAGCGCTAACCTTATTGAACTTGCCTGGTGGTTATCCGCGCAGGCCAGCGTTACCAATAGAGGGTGAAGAGAAAAAAGACATTGAGAAAGTGTTGAAGGCTACACTAGAGCCTCTTTGAGGTTTTCACGTACTGGCGTATATCTTCTAGAACAGCAGAGGGAACGGGTAAATCCTTCATTGTTAGCAGGCCTGCTGGCGCGTTAATCACTTTTGGGATTGAATTGACAACCATTGCTATTGTGCCTATGTCGCCGTGAACACATGGCGTAATCTTCTGTTTCACGTTTGGAACACCATCAATTGTTATAGCATCATATTCTTCCTCAGCGCCTATGTACGCTTGAAAATCTAGAACTATGACTTCTCTATTTTTCATCATGCCTTTTGCCTTTTGCCTCAAACCCGCCACTTCACCAGCCTTAACTTTTATGCTTTTACTTTCAACAGGTTTTTTGGCGATTACAGGCTCGACAGATTCGGCTGTTATCTTGGAAAGTTTCCAGGCCAAAGCATCAGCAATCATTGCAATAGATTGTTCAAGTCCAACATGCCCTGTGATTTGTTTATCTTCAATTTTCTCTTGGAATTCCCTGGCAGTTAAGCCAGCACCTATCTTTTTTTGGAATGGTAATCGCCTTGTTGCCGCATTCATAACTCTAACCGCTTGGATCTTCTCTATTTTTTGGCATACCGCAGAGAGTGTTATCACAAGCGTGTCCATAAGAAAACCTGGGTTTATGCCTGTACCTAGGACATTTGCATTGTGTTTTTTGGTGAGTGCATTAAGTTTTTTCGCAAGTTCTGGTTCTGTATGATATGGGTAGGATAGTTCTTCGCATGTGGATATTACTTTGACACCGTGTTTTATGATTGAGGCTATTTGCGGGTACGTGTCCTTAAGAAAGGATGATGTTGTGTGGATGGCTATGTCTGCCTTCGCCTTTGAAAGCACAGCGTCGACATTGCTTGAAACCTTTATTCCAAGTTTTTGCTTTATGCCTAAAACTTCGTCTAAGTCCTTGCCCACTTTGTCCTTAGCTATGTCAACTGCACCCACTAGGTCTACACCTTCTTTTTCCAGCAAAAACCTTGCAATTAAACTGCCGACGGCGCCAACTCCATATAAAATAACCTTTATTTTCCTCATTTCACTCTTCACCTTAGGCTTTCATCTTTTAATGTGCTTGACTCTTTAAAAGAAATGTGCTTAAAATTATTGAGTATTATATCTTTGTTTGTTCAAGCGTTTCACATTTGAAAGTATGGTAGGATATTCCGATAATTCAGATTTTCCCGAAAAGTATAAATATTCCCCACATTTCTTTTCTTTATGTTTAGGTGAATTTCATGTCCCATGACGATGAAATAAAAAGAGCAGTAAGAGAGTCCTACGGAAAAATCTGGAAAGCAGAAGGAGCATGTTGCAGCCCATCACCATCATCAATCAAAGTTAAACGTGTCTCTGAACACCCTATTCACGAAGCTTTACTAAATGAAATCATGCCTCTTAAAGGAAAAAGAATCCTTGATGTTGGCTGCGGAAATGGAGATACTGTTCTAGAAATAGCAAAACAAGTAGGTTCTGAAGGAAAGGTTGTAGGCATAGATTTCTCTCCGGAGGGAATAGCTAAAGCCAAAAAGAAAGCACTTGAATTAGGATTGGACAAAGTTACAGAGTTCAGAGTTGCTGACGCAGAAAAACTGCCCTTCGAGGACAACTATTTTGATGCGGTAGTAAGCGAATGTGTAGTATGCTTAGCGCCCAACAAACAAAAGGTGCTCACTGAAAAAACTCGGGTGCTAAAGCCTGATGGCAAAATAGTGATGCACGACGTGATTTCCAAGGCACATATGCCAAGAACTGTCCAAAAAAACCAAGAACTCTATTGCTCGTGCATAGGTGGAGCAGTTAACCAGAGTGACTATGTCGAAATGTTCCAACAGGCTGGACTGACAGAAATAAAAACTGTCGACTATTCAGAGAAACCGGCCGTCTACAACTATCAAATTTCAATAAAGAGGGCTTTGGATTCGCAAATTCTGTTGGCTGCCACAGGCATAGAGGACGAAAAAGACTTCCAAGAAGTTGTCAACTTTGTTCGAAACGGCGGAGTTGGATATGCGCTCTTCTCCGCAAAAAAACCACCCGCGAGTCTTAAACATAAAGGAAATTAGTAGAAAAGATGGTGAATGTAGTGAACAAGGAAAAAGAGGAAGAAGAAAGAAGCTGCGGAATTGCCGTTGCGAGCGGATGTTGCAAACTTGAAGCTGTGGTCGCTGTGGATGAACGTGGGCAAATCGTGTTGCCTAAGGACTTACGTGAAAGAGCGGGAATTGAGGCAGGCGACAAGTTGGCTATTGTGGCCTCCAAGAAGGGAGAAAAAGTATGCTGCATTATGCTGATGCGGGCAGAAGATCTGACTGAAAGCATCAGAAAAACGTTCGGACCATTACTAGCAGAACTAGTGAAATAATCCTCACGCTTTCCTTCTCTTTTTTCAGTCTTTTTTCTATATAAAGTGACCATAGACGTCCGACTGAGCGGCTAAATAAGCTGTATTAAATATGAGGTTTGAAGCACCATTTGTAAGGTAGAATGAGGGTTTACATTTGTAAACTTTTATATCTGTGAGAAACTTCAAAATATGGAGGGCTTAGAACTTGGAAACCCAAAAAGCCAAAATCTCCAAGGAAGCTCTTGGAAGACTTCTGGATGTTGAAAAACTCAAATACTGCTATGAATGCGGCATCTGCACAGCCAGCTGCTCAATGGCAGAACTGCTAGGGAAGGACTACAATCCAAGAGGGCTTCTGGAAAAAATTTTCTTGAATCCCGAGGATGTTTTGGCTTCGGATGAGCTTTGGCTCTGCGCTTGGTGTTATCGCTGCTATAGACGTTGTCCCCAAGCCCTGAAACTGCCTGAAATATTTCTCTTCATACGAACAATTGCCGCGGAACACAAGCATACACAGCCTTTTGAAAAAGCCCTTAAAAAGATTCTGGAGAATGTTCCTTTACCGCTTGTAACAACAATGGTTTGTTTCCATCCAGAAAGGGCAGGTTTAGATGCGGAAAGAATCTTGGAGAAAACTGAACGCATGTATGAAGAATTTTTGAAGAAGAAAAGAAAGAGAGCTGTAAAAACTTCTAGAGGGAAAATTGCGGTCATAGGCTCTGGACCTGCCGGACTTACAGTTGCATACGAACTAATTCGAAAAGGATATGGCGTTACAGTTTTTGAAGCTCTTCCAGAACCAGGCGGAATGTTACGAAAATGCATACCAGAATATCGTCTACCCAAACAAGTTTTGGCCAAGGAAATCCAGCTTATAAAAGGTCTAGGCGTGGAAATAAGAACTGGGGTAACAGTTGGTAAAGACCTGAATTTTGAAGATTTATGGAAACAAGGATATCGAACTGTTTTTGTGGGCGTTGGGGTTCATAAAAGCCAAAAATTAAAAATTGAAGGCGGAGACCTGAAAGGCGTAATTCACGCTCTCGACTTTCTGTGGGCTGTCAATTTTGGCGAGAAAACGAACATTGGAAAAAACATTGTTGTAATCGGCGGCGGAAACGTTGCAATAGACGCTGCGAAAACTGCTTTAAGGCTTGGAGCAAACGAAGTAGCTATATTATACCGTAGATCAAGGGAGGAAATGCCTGCAAACCCGTGGGAGATTAAAGAAGCAGAAGACGAAGGTGTAAAAATCGAATTTTTAGTTGCTCCCCAAAAGCTTTTGGGAGAGAATGGTAAGGTTTCCGCAGTTGAATGTATTCGCATGCAATTGGGCGAACCAGACGAAACTGGAAGAAGAAAACCAATCCAAATAGAAGGTTCAGAATTTGCACGAGAAACTGACATGGTGATTCTTGCAATAGGCGAAGCCCCTGACCTGACGTTTTTACCGAAAGAAATCGAGTTAAACGAAGATGGCACGGTCTGGGTTAATCCCATAACCATGGAAACCAGCCAACAAGGCGTTTTTGCAGGTGGAGACGCCGCTGCAGGACCAGCAACAGTGATTGAAGCAATCCGTGATGGAAAACGTGCCGCAGAGTCTATTGAAAATTACTTGAAATCTTTAGGAGGATAACTTAATGACGGAAAAGAAAGAGTTAGAGCCTACTCAAAGCAGCGAGGAAATCCGAATTGGAGTTTATGTTTGTCATTGCGGTTTAAACATCGCTGGTTCTGTGGACTGTGAAGATGTTGCAAAGTTTGCTGCAACCCTTCCCCATGTTGTTTTAGCTAAAGACAATCGCTATACATGCTCGGACCAAGGACAAGAACTGATAAAAAGCGACATTAAAGAACATAAACTCACCCGTGTAGTTGTTGCATCATGCTCCCCGCGTCTTCATGAACCAACATTCAGAAAAACGTGCGAAGAAGCTGGGGTGAACAAGTATCTTTTTGAAATGGCTAACATACGTGAGCAGTGCAGTTGGGTTCATCTGCATGACCGAAAGGCAGCCACAGAAAAGGCTAAAGACCTTGTGAAAATGGCAGTGGCAAAGGCTACTTTGCTTCAGCCCGCAGAAGAAATTGAAGTGCCGATAAGTCGAAAAGCATTAATTATAGGGGGTGGAGTAGCGGGTATCCAAGCCTCTTTGGATCTTGCTGACACGGGCTATGAAGTGTATTTGGTTGAGAAAGAACCAAGTATCGGCGGAATGATGGCGCGAATAGATAAAACTTTTCCAACAATGGACTGTTCCATCTGTATTCTGGCGCCTAAAATGTCTGATGTTGGGCATCATCCAAACATTAAGCTATTAACCAACAGCGAAGTCATTGAAGTTAAGGGATACATCGGCAACTTCCATGTCAAAGTGTTGCAAAAACCGCGGTACGTTACAAAAGATTGCTCGGCTTGCGATGAATGCGCAAAAGTTTGTCCAATCGTCGCTCCAAACGAGTTTGATGTTGGATTAGCCATAAGGCATGCTATTTATACACCCTTTGCTCAGGCAGTTCCATCCACATACACAATAGACATGAACTTATGCCTCAACAAGGAAGGCGTAATAGTTTGTGACAAATGCATGAAAGCATGTGAAAGACAAGCTATAAAATTTGAAATGAAACCCGAAACCGTTGAGCTTGAAGTGGGCACGATAATCGTGGCAACAGGCGCAGACGTATTCGACCCATCAACCCTGCCAAGTTACGGATATGGTAAACTTCCAAATATAATCACTTCACTTGAGTTTGAAAGATTAATCAATGCTGGCGGTCCTTCTGGTGGACACTTGATAAGGCCTAGTGATTTGCAGATTCCCAAACGTGTGGCTTTCATTCAATGCGTTGGTTCTCGCTCTGACAGAAACGGAAGATTATACTGCAGTAATGTCTGCTGCATGAACACAATAAAAGATAGCTTACTAATCAAGGAGCATTGGCCTGAAACCGAAATTTACGTTTTTTATGTTGACATACGAGCATACGGAAAAGGTTTTGAAGACCTCTATAACAGAGCAAGAAAAGAAGGTGCCATATTCATTCGAGGGCTTCCAGCCGAGATAATAGAGGATAGAAAGACCAATAATCTATGGCTTATCGGAGAAAACACACTGCAAAAGGAAATATACAAAATAAACGTTGACATGGCAATCCTTTCCATAGGCCTAGAGCCGAGAAAAGACAGTGAAATAATACAACGATTGTTAACGCTTTCCAGAACACAAGACGGATTTTTCATGGAGGCGCATCCAAAACTTAGGCCGGTGGACGCTGCTACTGGCGGAATATTCTTTGCTGGTTGTGCCGAGTCTCCTAAAGATATTAAAGATAGCGTAACACAAGCAAGCGCAGCTGCGGCGCGAGCGGGCATATTGATGGCTAAGGGAAAAGTGACCGTTGAAGCCATCACACCTATTTCTATTGCTGAAAAGTGCAAGGCATGTGGACTTTGCACGAAGGTTTGCCCCTACAACGCCATAACCCTAAACAAGGAATTAAAGCGAATCGAAATCGTGGAAGCTGCATGCGGCGGCTGTGGCACGTGCGCGGCAGAATGTCCTTTCGACGCTTTGACCCAAAATCACTTCACTGATGAACAAATCTTGGCGCAGATAGACGCTGTTACTGAGCACGATGCAGAAAAGAAGATTGTTGCTTTCTGTTGCAACTGGTGCGCTTATGCTGGTGCAGATTTTGCAGGAGTCAGCAGAATGCAGTATCCGCCAAACGTGCGTATAATCAGAACCATGTGTTCTGGTCGTGTAGCTCCAAAATTTGTTGAAAGAGCATTTGCAAGAGGAGCGTCAACAGTTTTAGTGGCTGGCTGCCATCCCGGAGACTGCCATTACATAAACGCTAACTATCAAACACAGAAGCGCGTGGAACGTTTATGGAAGAAAATGGAGCAAAACGGATTGGACAAGGAAAGACTGCAGCTGCTATGGGCTTCAGCAGCTGAAGGTGAAAGATTTGCTTCAAAAATCCGTGAAATGCAGACAATTGTGGAAAAAGTTACACCAGAGGAAATAGACAAGGCAAAGAAGATTTTTGAAAAGATATTGGAAGGAAGTTAACAATGCCTGAAAGAATTAGACATCCACCACTTGACAGCAAAAAAGTAAAGCAGCCAAAAGCAGAAATCCACTTAATTACTGATGAATGCAAAGGCTGCGGTTTTTGCATCCAATTCTGTCCTAAGAAGGTTCTGGAAGAATCCCAAGAAATAAATGCTAGAGGGGTTCATCCTCCAAAGATTGTGGACGAAAGCAAATGTATTATATGCAGTTTTTGTACTGTAGTCTGTCCAGACTTTGCAATTTTTGTTGTTGAAAAACCATGTGAGGAGGCATGTTGAGTATGACTAAAAAAAGACCTTTACTTACAGGCGCCCACTTCATGAATGGCGATGTAGCATGCGCAGAAGGCGCAGTAGCAGCAGGCTGCAGATTTTTCGCTGGATACCCAATTACGCCAGCAACAGAAATTGCTGAACACCTATCTGAAAGAATGCCTGAATTCGGCGGAATCTACATTCAAATGGAGGATGAAATTGCGTCGATAGCGGCTGTAATAGGCGCTTCCTATGCTGGCTTAAAGGCTATGACGGCTACTTCTGGGCCAGGTTTTAGTCTCATGCAGGAGAACATAGGATTAGCCGTCATGACGGAAACTCCATGCGTGATTGTAGACATCATGCGTGGTGGCCCAAGCACAGGGCAGCCTACATTGCCTGGGCAGCAAGATGTAATGCAAGCGAAATGGGGTTCTCATGGAGATTATGGAATTATAGCCTTAGCGCCTTCTTCTGTGCAAGAAATGTTCAACTTAACAATTGAAGCGTTCAACTTGTCTGAAATCTACAGAGTTCCAACCTTGCTGATGGGAGATGAGATTGTTGCGCATATGTGGGAAAAAGTCGTAATGCCCCCTTCTTCGGAAATCAAAATAGTAAATCGTAAAAAACCGCATGTTTCGCCTGATAAATATGGACCGTTTATGCCAGATGATGATTTGGTTCCTCCGATGGCTTGTTTTGGAGAGGGATACCGTTTTCACGCTACAGGCTTAACGCATGATGAGCATGGGCATCCGAAAACGCAAAGTTCGGAAGTGCAGTCTAGACTTGTTAGGAGGCTTTGTGAAAAGATAAGTAAAAACGAGGATAAAATAATAAAGGTTGAGGAAATTATGCTGGAAGATGCGGATGTTGCGGTTGTTGCTTATGGAATAGTTGCAAGAGCTGCTTTAAGCGCAGTGAGGAAAGCAAGAGAGGCTGGAATAAAAGCTGGGCTTTTGCGCTTAATTACACTTTGGCCTTTCCCTCAAAAACATGTTGCAAAAGTGGCTAAGCAAGCGAAGGCAATAGTTGTTCCGGAAATGAATTGCGGGCAGATTGTTAGGGAAGTTGAAAGAGTAGCCAAAGAAACTCCTGTGGCTTTTCTTTCAAAGTTAGGTGAAGATCCCCACACTCCTAAGGAGATTCTCGAAGTGATAAGGAGGAGTATTTGATGGTTCAGGAAATGGTGCACCCATTTTCAAAATACTTACGGTCGGCAATGATACCCAATATTTGGTGTCCTGGTTGCGGCAATGGCATTGTGCTCAACTGTTTCGTTCAGGCATTAGATGAGTTGCAAAAAGATTTAGACAAACTGGTGGTTGTTTCCGGCATCGGCTGCATTGGACGCACAGCAGGATACACAAACACAGATTCCTTCCACACCACGCATGGACGCGCAATACCATTTGCAACTGGAGTGAAATTAGCAAATCCAGAATTGGAAGTCGTGATCATAAGTGGAGATGGCGACCTCTTTGCAATAGGGGGAAACCACTTCATACACGCTGCACGGAGAAACATAGGACTCAAAGTAATCTGCGCAAACAACTTCAACTATGGAATGACCGGTGGGCAACAAGGTCCAACAACACCGCTTGAAGCATTAACAACTACAACTCCCTATGGAAACATTGAGCACCCCTTCAACCTAGTCCATTTAGCAGCCGCATCTGGCGCCACATATGTGGCTAGATGGACAACCCTACATGTGCGAAGATTAACACAATCTATTAAGAGAATGTTGCAAAAAGAAGGCTTCTGCTTCATCGAGGTAGTTTCACCATGCCCAGAAATCTTTGGTAGGCGTAACAAAATGCGTTCAGGGCTTGAAATGATGGAATGGTTCAGAAGGGCTTCCGTGGTAGAAAATTTTTCTGACCCATCAAAAGCAGAAATCACACAAGAAAAAATAGTTGTAGGCGAATTTGTGAACGTAGAAAAAGTGAGCTACGAAAGGTTGCTTCATGAAAAAATAGCTCAGATTAATGAGAAATCGGTAGGATGGTGATTTAATATGCGAATCGAAATTAGATTTGCAGGTTTTGGCGGTCAAGGCATAATTAAATCTGGGATAATCGTGGCTGCAGCAGCATGCATCTACAGCGGAAAAAACGCTGTTCAAACACAGTCTTATGGTCCAGAATCAAGAGGTGGAGCATGCAAATCTGAAGTTGTAATATCCGAAGCGGAAATAGATTTTCCAAAAGTGGTTGAGCCTGACATATTAGTCGTGATGTCTCAACACGCCTACAATGAATATGCAGAAGATGTGAAACCTGATGGAACAATAATCTTGGACCCTGACATGATTCCTCACGAGAAAGATTTAAAAAATGCTAAAGTTTTTCGAATTCCAGCTACTAAAATTGCAGAAGAACTTGGTAGAAAAATAGTTGCAAACATCGTCATGATAGGTGCATTTGTGGCTATCACAAACGTGTTGGATGAAAACGCTGTTAAAGAATCAATCAAGGTGAACGTACCTAAAGGAACTGAAGAATTGAATCTAACAGCATTTGAAAAAGGTTGCGAATACGGGAAAAATCTTTTAAAAAGCTAAGCTCATCCAGTTTTTTGCAGTTTTGGCTGTGCCAACTGCATTACAAGTTTTGACTTCCTAATGCCTACGTGGCGTAGTGGGACTATTTTTTTGGCTTCATTGTATATGTCAGACGCTATTTTTCCAAGAACAATTTCCTGTGCAAATTGATCCAATGTTAGCAATGAAGCCTTTTCCTTAATGATTCTCTCCATGATGGTGCGTATGGCTTTCTCTTGTGCTGTCCTGATTCTTGAGAGCGTGAAGGCGGAGACGGCCGATCGTAGTTTATGTCCGTCTTTTGTGGTCACATTGAACAGTCCATCAACTTTTGTTGTTCTTCTTCTGACGAGGCTTCGTAAATAGTCTCGTGAATATTCATGTCCTTTAAATATTGTGCGAGCAGTTTTACCATCAAGTTCAGTTATTTGAAAATACATTTTCAGGTATTGATGGGCGAAGTCATTTGTAATATCATAAAGTGTTGAGTCGATTATTCTCCCAATCAGTTTTTCTGGCTCATCGGCTGGTACTGCTCCTAGCTCAACGTTTCCGAAGTATGGTGGAGTCAGCACTGTATACCATGCTTTGCTTCGCCATTTATCTCGTATGCGTTTCGTTTTTGAAGACACTTTTGCCCTCCGAATGTAACTTGAAAATTCGCATCATAGTATTAAAGGTTTTACCGTTTCGGCTCTACTTTCTCGATGCCACGCATGTATTTTCTTAAAATTTCTGGGACAATAACTGAGTCGTCCTCTTGCTGGTAGTTCTCTAGTATGGCGACGATTGTTCTGCCAGTGGCTATGGCTGTGGAGTTTAGGGTGTGCACAAACCCTTTAGGCGGTTCACCTTCCTTTTCCCTGTATCTTACGTTTAGCCTTCGGGCTTGATAGTCTGTGTCGTTGCTGCATGAAATTATTTCTCTATAAGCATCTTGCGCGGGCATCCAAACTTCAATGTCGTATCTTTTCGCGGCAACCGTACCCATATCACCAGTGCAGACATTCACAACTCGATAAGGAATATCGAGTTTTTGAACGAGTTCTTCTGCATTTCGTATAAGTTCCTCATGTATTTTCCACGAGTCTTCTGGTTTGCAGAAAACAAACTGTTCGATCTTGTTAAATTGATGAGTTCTGAAGATTCCGCGCGTGTCTTTTCCGTGCGCTCCTGCTTCTTTTCTAAAGTTCGTGCTTACTCCAGCAAGTTTAAGCGGTAAGTTTTCAGTCATTAACACTTCATTCATGAACATTGCTGCCATCGGATGCTCTGAGGTTGCAATCAAGTATAGGTCCTCGTTTTCAATCTTATATAGGACATCTTCAAAATCGCTTAGTGATACGACGCCTTCATAGGGTTCTCGCCGCATTAGAAAGGGCGGTTCTATTAGCGTGTAGCCCTTCTTAACCATTTCTTCTAATGCAAAGTTCATTAAAGCCATGTCTAACAGTACGCCCTCATTTTTTAGGTAGAAGAATCTGGCTCCAGCAATTTTTCCAGCTCTTTCTATGTCCATAATGTCTAGGCTTAAGGCTAAATCTATGTGATCTTTGGGTCTGAAGCTGAATTTGGGTATTTCGCCCCAAGTTCTAATTGGAACATTATCGTTTTCATCCTTGCCTGTGGGGACGGTTTCGTGCAGGAGATTTGGAAGCCGCATGAGATAATAGCGAGTTTTCTCTTCGCATTCCTTCACTTGATTTTCTAACGCTGTTATTTCAGTGTCAATCGATTTTCCCTTTAAAATTTCGTCGTCTGCGTCTTTTCCCTTCTTTTTTAATGCCGCAATCTCTGTTGTTATTAACCTTCTTTTATGACGAAGCTCGTTCAATTTTGTCAAGAGTTGCCGCCATTTCCGATCATAATCAATCAGTTCGTCTAACATCTTCAGGTTTTCACTGTCTCCCCTCTTCTGCAAATTGTTCCTTACGAGTTCTGGATTTTCGCGGATGAGTTTTATGTCTAACATTTTTCTCACACGAAGTTATGTCCTATGGTTTGTGTTTAACCTTCTAAACTTAGCCTTAAATTAACTATTTAACCTTACGATAAAAGTTGCTACTCGCCGAAAATTCAGCCTTTGCTGGCACACTTGAAATTTGTTACCATCATGATACGAGATTCCAATATTTGTTCTATGCAAAGACCTAGATGGACAAGGTTTGAAAAACGATAGGGGGCTATCCCGTATTGGTTGCGTGGTGATCTAAAAAGACATGCAAAATAACAAAAGGAGCGTAGGCTACATTAACCTATTCAGTTTTTCTGTTGTTCGAAGTGCTTTTTCCGCTGTTGAAACGCAAAAAAGCAAATCATCAATTGTAGCAATGAATGTAGAAAATTTTCCTTGACTTCTTATTTGTGTACAGACATTGTTCGCTCTTCGCATTGTTTTGATGGACAAGCCCTTTGGAGTTTTGAAGTTGTCTGGAGAAACTGCTTTGGCTACGGCTTCCGCAAATTTCGCGTCCCCATACTCTAGTGTTATTTCAGCTTCCAATTTTCTCGCCCTTCAACTGCCTACCAACCAGCTCATCAACAATCTTTATGAAAGTGGCGACGTTTCCTATAGGGACCTGCGCTCCTGCTGCTACATTGTGTCCTCCTCCATTTCCTTGGCATTTTTCAGCAGCAGCTTGCATAACTTCGCCTAGGTTAATTCCTTTGTTGGTCATAGTATCTATGGTTCTTGCGGAAAATTTTGCTAGATCTTCTTCTTCAACATTAGCGTATGCAATTAACGGTTTTTCAGGATTTGGAAGGCTTGCTGAGAGTATGGATGAAATTGCTCCCACTATTTTGTCGTCTATGAAGTTTTCTCCATTAACAACGTAAATATTCTCAAATTCCTTCATCCTTTCTGGCTTTTCCATCACCCACCCAAGATACTTGCTAATGGTTCTCCTATACTCTTCTAGCACCTTGTTTGCTTCTTCAAGGGCTGAGCTCCTATCGCCCATACAGACAGAAACGCCGAGGCTTGGCTTGTCCATGCGACCAGTCGCATTCAATAAAACAGCAAATTCTCTGGCATCTCTAAGCGGAGTCCAGGGCTCCTCATGATTTAAAATGTAAACATGTCCAATGAGGTTTGTCACTTCGTAGTGCAAACCCTTTGACAGTAAATAGTCTGCAAGCGCTGAACACAACTTTTTCTTTTCTTCCTCTGAAAGATCCCTCAAAGCCCGCCACTTTTCGCCATTTCTTGGTTTAATGTCTAAACTTGCCAAGAAAGCCAAACTCTTATCTTCTTCACCACTTATGCCTGGAATAAAAGGATTGGTTGTAGACGCTAGAGTTCTGTGGATGGGGCGTGTTTCTCTACCAAAGAACACTAGGTCTTTTTCAACTGTTAGAAGACCCGCATTTGTTGCGTCCTCAACTATTTTCTCGTTCATCCCGCTTAGCTTTCGTTGGTCGTATTTGTCTTGTAGATCTCCGAGGGCTCCGACCACGGCTATAGACGCCAAATCAACATTGTCTTTATCCATTGCTTTTGCCACATAATACGCGACGCCGGAGCCGCTGATGTCTCGTGCTCCATCTATTCCGTGCAAATGTGGGTTTACATGTACAATATTAGTTGATTCTTCGCCAACAATCTGGTGATGATCCAAAACTACTATTTTAAAGTCTGCAAGTTTCTCGTTCAACAGGTTCATATAGCCGCTTCCAAAATCTGTTAAAATCACCAGTTGCGGCTTTTCTGAAATAATTTCCCCTACGATTTTCTCATCAATCCATTGAGTTATCCTAATTCGAAATTTTGCATCAAGCCTCAATAATGCTTTTCCAATGATTCCAGCAGCCGCAACTCCATCAGCATCCAAATGCGAAAAAGCATAGATGAACCCATCTTCCTTGACGGTTTCCGAAATTTGTTTAGCTGCTTGTGCGGCCGAATCCAAAAAATCTAGAACATGGGTCTCCTCTGAAGCCATAATAATCACACTAGGCTAAGAGAGCTAAATTATTTAAGGATTTAAAATTGACATTATGTATGCGGTTTTCTTCGTCCGTATTCTACGAGGAAGAGATCTAAGATATGATAATTAGGCTAAAGAAGCTATTTTTGGTTCATATTTCCAGTTCGGCGACAAGACACCTTCGCGTTTATAATATCTTGAGAGCTTATGGATTTTCGCTTCTATGATTTGAAGTGCCCTTTTGTTGTGCAGGTCCTTTTTATTTCTCTCAAGATGGACAATGAGGCTTTCAGCTTTTTTGAGCATGTTCCCTAGGTCTTCTGGTATTGCCGGTGCAAGCTCTGCATCCTTAAGTATTTTTGTTATCGTTTTTCCAGTAATTGGCTTTACTAATGGAATTGCATACTGATCTCTCAGGATTGTTCCTATCCGGCTTGACGAGTTTCCTTCCTTTGCCAGTTTGATGACTAAAGCTTCTACCTCTTCTGGTTGATATTTGCACCAGCTTGGAGGTCGCCTACTAACTGGTCTTATTGAGTGTGATTTTCCTTTTTCCTGTTTCGGCATTTCTAGTTCCCTTAAACTCTGTATGAGCGAGGTTAGACGCATATTTAAAATTATTGTTCAAAAGTCAATACTGCCTAGTTTCACTGAAATTTTTTGTACCATTCTGCAAACATGCGCAAAGCCTTTGCCCGATGTGAATATTTGTTTTTCTCTGACACGTCCATTTCTGCAAATGTCTTATCACTGTTAGCTGGCTTGAAAATTGGGTCGAAACCAAAACCAGATTCATAGTCCCTTTTTCTTTCTTCTCTTGTTATTTCTCCAATGGCTGCACCGTCAAAACATGTTGGTGATTTCAAATCTGCAGAATAATACGCAATTATAGACTGGAACTTTGCTTTTCTGTTTTCAACATTTTCCATTAACTGAAGTAAGCCCCTATTACCTATTGTTCTGTAAACATAAGCGGCATAAGGTCCCGGGAACCCGTTTAACGCCTCTATGAATAAGCCCGCATCTTCCACTATGATTGGTAGATTACATTTTTTACAAGCCTCTGTAACGCTTGCTTCTGCAATTTCTTTTAGGCTTTCGCTTTGAATTTCTGATGTTTTGACCCTAAGCATGCCCACAGCTATTTCGTATTCAGCAAACACTTTACAGGCTTCATTGAACTTGTGGATATTGTTTGTTGCGAAGAATATGACTTTGCCCTTTAACTGAAATTTCATTTGGCTTCACGAGTTTTCTTTGTACCTTTTGCCGAAACACTAAAATATTTTTCCCAGTCTATCTGTGCGATTTCTAAGGTGTTGCCGTCTGGATCTGTGAAGGTTGCTTGTCTTCCGCCCCAAGGTTCATCGTGCAGCTCTTTAATGAATTTGACTCCCCTATTTTTCAACTCATTATACATCTTATTCACATCATCTACGAGAAATTCTACGGAGGGCGACACCAGGCTTCCTTTTAGCTCTTCTTTAGCTTTTGGGATCAACCCAATCTCAACGCCGCCGCATTCAAAGCCAACATAACTCGAGTATTCATATTTCTTTTCTAAGCCTAGGGTTTCTTCATAGCATTTTGCAGCCCTCCCTAGATCTGAAACATAAAAAGTGATGCACCAAACAGTCTTAATCATTCCTGTTCACCTTTTCTCGCCGCAACGTATCTTCCCCTTCTCTCTATCTCCTTTATCTTATCTAAAACGTTTTTTACAGTTTCAGCGTCTAAAACTTTAGAATACCCCATAATTACGGCGTCAAAGCATTCTTCAGCAAAGCGGAAATGCGTGCTTTGGAGAGCTCTTTTCATGAGGTGTAAATCGACTCCTCTAGCCTCAAGTTCTTCTGTTTTCTCGCCAAGTCCAAAATCCACAAAGAAAATTTTGCCTTCAGCATCCAGAATCATGTTTGACGTGGTTAAATCGCCGTGAATTATCCCATATTCATGGAGTCTACCCGTTAATTCACCAATTTTGAGGCATAGGCGTTTTCTTTCGCTTTCAATGGTTTTTCCTAACAATTGTTTAATTTGCATTCCTTCAATGAACTTCATTATTATTGTGGTGTTCTTTATGTCAACGAGAAAAATTGTTGGTGTTGAAACCCCAGCTTTTTTTGCCTCATGCATTAACTGCGGTTCATGGGTAGTTCGGTAAATTCGAATATGCTCATCCAATTTTGACGGACGATATTTCTTGGGCAGACGCTTCTTCATCACCACTCTTCTGCCCTGCCACTCTGCAAGGTAAAGACTGGCTTCTGCTCCCTTCTTAATCAAAACAGGTTTTACCTCACCCAAGGAACTTCAACCTCTTCGAGCCGCCACCTCAACTTGACAAAACTTTTCTCAATTGGCGTGACCATGCCATGCTTGTAAGCCAATATACCTGTCCACGCAATCATGGCTCCATTGTCAACTGCAAACTCACTTGGCACAACGCAGAATTCAGCGTCGTGTTCTTTCGCTATAGCCTTAATCATCGACTGTAATCTTTTGTTGGCCGCTACTCCACCAGTTAGCAAAACCTCTTTTTTCTCTGTGTGCGCTAAAGCCCTTTCAGTGACTTCGGTAACCATGGAAAACGCTGTCTCTTGAAGACTGTAAGATAAATCTTCAAGCTTGTGCTGTCCTTTCTTAAGCATGTTGACTGCAGCAGTTAATAAGCCGCTAAAAGACGCGTCCATGCCTTTAACCGTGTATGGCAGAGGAATAAGTTTCTTCCCTTTTGCGGCAAGTTTTTCAACAGCAGCACCAAAAGGCATACCCGCCTTTTGACGTAATCCGGCTTCCCTTGCAAAAACATCCAAACAGTTCCCAAGAGCAATATCTAATGTCTCGCCGAAAACTCTGTAGCGTCCAGAATCAAAAGCCGCAACTATGGTGTTTCCGCCAGAAACGTAAAGCGTTATAGGGTCTCTAGCGTCAGTTTTCAGTTTCCCTATCTCAACATGTGCTATACAGTGGTTAACTCCGACGAGTGGAACGTTAAGATAGGAAGCCAAAGCACGTGCCACAGTTGCACCTGTGCGGAGACATGGACCTAAACCAGGACCCTGAGAAAACGCGATAATCGATAAATTCACTGGTTTTATCTTGGATTTCGTGAATGCGTCTTCTAGAACTTTACTTGCTACTTCTGCATGGTGTCTTGCTGCTTCTCGAGGATGAATGCCTCCTTCTTCTGGCAAGTAGGCGCTTATTATATTCGCTAAAATTTCGCCGTTGAACGTTGATATTCCAACACTGAAGTCGTCTGCTGTTGATTCGATTCCTAAGCAGTAAGATTCACCCGTTTTTTTTCCCTTCATTTTTCTAATCCTTCAACATAGTTTCTCTCAAACATAACCATACATCTTTTTATTTAAAAGCGCATATATATTATCATGGAAGACTTGGAACTGATAAAAATGCCGAAACGAAACGACTTAGAACAGAAAGCCCTCCAATCCGTAATAAACACGGGATATGGAGGCGTACTTCAGTCGGAGCTATGGCGTAAACTTGGAGCAAGCAGCAGAGAAGGTTCCCGAATAGCCATAAAACTGGAAAATAAAGGGCTTATCCGTAGAGAGAAGGAGCTCCGTAATGGAAGATGGACTTATAGGCTTTACCCGAAAAGGCTTCCAGCATCAATAGACTCAATAGCAGACTGCCCATGCTTAATGTGCCCGGAGAACCCTCGATGCGATCCATCAAGCTCAATTTCGCCACAAGATTGCGAAAAACTCACCGAATGGATTATCTCCATAACCAAAAATGAATCCAGTGTTCTAGGTGACAGCTAGTTTTGCCGAAAGCATGGATTCAAGATAGGAAAAGAGATTATTATTATAAAAAGGCCAGAGAGGAAAAATACCGCACCAGAGCAGCCTACAAGCTGTTTCAAGCCGTGGAAAAGTATCATTTCATAAAAAACAGTGATGTCGTTGTTGATTTGGGTGCAGCCCCCGGCGGATGGATTCAAGCTGCAAGGAAAGTTGTTGGAAACAGAGGATTCGTTTTAGGAGTAGACTTAAAACCCATCGAACCTTTTCCCCAGAAATACGTTCGAACAATAATAGGTGACATAAACGAGCCTGAGACGACGCAACAGATTCTTGAGCTTCTTCCCAGAAAGGCTGATGTCGTGATCTCAGATGCTTCACCAAACATTTCTGGAATATGGGAAGTTGACCATGCCCGCCAAATAGACTTGGCACAACAATCATTAAAAATAGCTTTGAAAACACTTGGGCATTTCGGAAACTTTTTCGTAAAAGTTTTCCAAGGAGACATGCTTGACGACTTCGTTAAGAAGGTGGAAAAACATTTTGAGGTTGTGAAAGTAATAAAACCAAAGGCAAGCCGAGCCAAAAGCTCAGAAATATTCGTTTTGGGAATGCATCTAAAACAATCGAGAATTTGAAGCAGTAAAGATAAATTCTAATATTCGTTTATTGTAGGCAAGGTGAAGTGGTTGAAAATTATCGCAGCGGATTCTTCTGCCGCAATACTAAATGATAGGTTTGAACCATTGTCGATTGTTGCGGCAGCATCTGTATTAGTCAACCCGCCTTATAGAGAACCCAGCGTATTTTTAGCTGAACCCATTTATGCAGATGCGGAAAAAGGACATGAACTTATAGTGCATGAGGCTGAGCTTTGTAGAGAACTGCTTGGGAAGGTGAAGGCGGATGTTGTGCATCTTGACATGTCTCTTGGGGCGGTTTCGCTTGAGCAGTTGTCTCCAATTCAGCTTCCCAACATGAGAGTTTCCAGCAAAGCAAAACGCCATCTCCTAAAAATCCTGCCACGACTTAGAAGAATTGCCGGCGAAATCACACAGAAGTATGGAGTTGACGTTTTAGCTATAGGAAAAGAAAGCATACCTGTGAGAATTGCAGAACTAACAGCAGGAGCGCACGCAATACTGTATACATGCGAAAAAGCTATAAACGAGGACCAGACGGTTTTGTTGGGTTTGCCATCCAAATGCCAGCCTAGAACAGCTGAGAAAGGAGCGTATCTTTACTCTCTTATAACTGCGGAGCACGACATTAGAGGTTATGCAGAAGATACAAAAGAAATCTTAAAAAAAGTTAATATAACTGAAATGTTAAACCCGTGTGCAAGAGGTTTTAGAACGTTAAAAATTAACCCAAAAACATAAAATTAAGAGGTTGTGTAATTGGCGCTTAGATTTTGGCAAAATTTCCCCTCCAAAATTAAAAGAATCTTAACAATTACCGTCTTCTTCCTTCTTTCAATTGCTATAACAATTGCAGGTGTGTTAACACCACTTAGCAATTCTGAAGCAAGAGACATAACACGGGAACTTGATCAGATACGAGAAAATGTTAGTGTGCAACTTATTTTCGGAAACAATTTCATGATTTGCCTAACAATGTTTGTGCCATTTGCAGGACCTGTATTTGGGTGTTATGTATTGTATAATACTGGCGTTGTAATTGCTGCGGAAAGCATTACAGCAGGGCTGCCACCTATCATTGTTTTGCTCTCCCTCTTTATCTTCCCATTTGTATGGCTGGAATTTTTGGCATATTCCACTGCTTTAGCCGAAAGTGTTTGGCTAGTCTGGCGCATAATCCAACATCGAGGAAAAAAAGAGCTTGTAAATGCGTGCATTTTAATTTCTATTTGTGCTGTGGCTCTCGTAGTGGCTGCAATAATGGAGATTTTTTTGATTCTATCTCTTGGCGGTTCTTAATGACCTTTTGGTTTTCTTGATCTTTGTGATTTCTAGGTTTATGTCCAACGCTTTTATGCTGTCTGTCAATTCTCCTAAGCTTACAATGTCAACCTCTGTTGAAGCGAAGATGAGAATGTTTTTCGCTGTTATTCCGCCGCTTGCTTCCAACAAGATTTTTCCGAAAAAGCCTGATCTTTTTAGCGAATTAACCGCTTTCTCTATTTGTTTTGGGGAAAAATTATCCAACATGATTATGTCCACTCCAGCTTTTGCTGCGCCTATAACATCTTCAATCCTTGCCGCTTCAACCTCAATTTTTTTGCTGAATGAAGCGGTTTCTTTAACTCTTTTAACAGCATTTTCAACGCTTCCAGCGACTGCAATATGGTTGTCCTTTATCAAAATCATATCGTCTAAATGAAGCCTATGCGTGTCACCGCCACCTACATGAACGGCTTTCTTGTCAAAATAAAGAAGTCCGGGCGCTGTCTTTCTTGTGCAGGCAACTTTTGTTTTGAGTCCCGCCTTTCTGATTTTTTCTGTCAATTGCCTTGTGGTTGTTGCTATGCCACTCATGCGCGAAAGAAGGTTCAGTAATGTTCGCTCGACCGAAAGTATGGTCCGTGCATCTCCAGAAATCTTCAACAAGACTTGTTTCGTCTTTATCTTTTCTCCATCTGTAGCTAAAGCCTCAACTCCAAGTCCTAATCCTTCTAGAAGGATTTTTGCTTCTTCGATTCCAGCAACAACTCCCTGTTCTTTCGCTATGACTTCTGCTTCTGCTGCGGTGTCCTTAGGAACAGTTAACGTGGTGGTTACGTCCCCTTGCCCTGTGTCTTCAGCAAGCATGTTTCGAAGTTTTTCTTCCAAAATTTTCCGGGGCAGGAACATGTTTTCACTTATTATTGTTTAACTTAAAATACTTGTTTATTCTTCTGCCATTTCAATTACCGTTTTTACAGCGTTTTCCACGCCATCATATTTTGCCACTTCTTTCTGAATCTCTTTAAGTCTTTTAGGAGTTTCACTTTTCAGGATTTGCTGAACACTTTTCAGAAGTTTTTCTTTGCTCAGCTCTTTCTGCTGAATAGTCTTCGCGACGCCTAAGTCTTCGGCTTGTTTTGCGTTGCTTAGTTGTTCTGTATGGTTGGGTGTGGGTACAAGTATCATGGGTTTACCATAACACAAGCACTGCGTTAGGGTTCCGTGTCCTGCTCGACCTATCACTATGTCACATGTTTTCAAGTATTCAAAACGGTTCGGAATCCACTTGTAAATTGTTACGTTGTCGTGGCGTATGGGTTTATCGTCGGCATTCGGATAGCCAAGCGACATAACAACTTCATAATCTTCTGGAAACTCCAGCAAAACCCTCCTCAAAACCCCTGTTAGAAAAGCTCTTTCTCTGATTGGACCGCTTATAGGTGCAAAAATAACAGGTTTATCGGCTGGTAATTTCAATTTTTTGCGAAGTTCCTCTTCGGTTTGCAGTTCATCTGGATGTGCGGGCAATATTGGTCCTATCAGTTTTACATTTTTTCTATAGGATTTAGGGATGTTTAGGTTACCTGCGCATATTGTATATGGCGGTGGGAAATCAGGTATTAAAACTGTGTTTCCGCTCGTCCACATTTTTCCAATAATCGTAAGAGTTATGGAGTCTGCAAATCTTGCTAAACGCAAAAAATGCTTTTTTCTCGGAATTATAACCTGAAACTGATTTAAAATGCAAATTCTGGGGATTCTTAAAATTCTCGCTGCCAATAAAGGTGAAATTCGAGAGTCTGAAACAACAACATCTGGCTTGAAACTTTCAATAGCTCGAATTTCAGCGTTAATCTGTTTCAAAAGGGTGAATGAAGCGAAAAAGGGACCGGGGTTTACTGCTGTTTGCCTAAAATCTACTGTTCCATCTGGTTTAACTTGAAAACCGATAGGTGGAGCCTTTATGAGCGGAAACTTTTCACGTTCAACGTAACGTATGCCTTCTCGGTAAGTGGAAAACATTACCTCTGCATTTTTCTCCCAAATTTTTCTTGCTATCGGAACGCATCTTCCAACATGTCCCAAGCCTATACCGCAAGGAGCGAAATAAACTCGCATAGGATTATTTCCTGTCGAGGGTTTTGTGCTTCACTTCGCCTTTTGGCTTTTCCTCCTCAAAAATTATGGCTTGGAACTTGTAGATTTTGGTGCCGTCAAGCAGCCAATTGTCTGGTGGTAGACCTGCCTTAATGCAGCACTGGCATAGAAATTCTTCTTCATCCCATTCCCATTCAACTGGTACCTGCGGTAGGAGTAGCCCTTTAAACATGCCTCTTTCAACGATCAACCCATCTTTTCCAACACTGATTTTGGACGGGTAATCACTCGATTTTTTAACTTCTATCGTCTGAGGGGGAGTAAGCACACTAATCTCAAAAACTACTTTGTCAAGTTCGCCTAGTGAAAGTGGGTAAAAACGTGGGTCTTGGGTTGCCGAGCTTATGGCAGATTCGATAACCGCCTGAGCCAGCGGGGTAGTTGGGTATGGATAGCCAATGCATCCTCGCAGTTCTTTTTCTCCACTCCTTATGCTGTTTATTGTAACAAATACTCCGCAAGACTGCAGAAGCTTTTTTGGAACATTTTCTGGAACCCTAATACGTTTTCCAGTTCTTAGATATTCTTCCACAGCTTTGCGTGCAAGCTCAACAAGTAGTTTTCCTTCTTCTGAGTTTAGTTGAAATGACAACCTATACTCTCCTATTCGATGGCAATAGCTTATTGTACAGAGATTAATGTTTAGCTTTTGTTAAAAAATTTTGGAATTTAGAACTTTATTGATTCTTCTGTTGTTCCATCTTTAGTTATTAGCAGAAAATCTATACCGTCGCCGCTCATAATATCTCTACTTATTGCCGATTTTATTGCTCTTGTTACCAAATCTTTTGCTTCTTCAATTGCCATATCTTCTTTATACCCTTCCTCAAGCACGCCCACGGCGATTTCCGTTCCAGAACCCACAACCGCATATTTGTCGGGTATCACTGAGCCTAGAACATCCAGCACATAAATTGATGGGCCTTCTTCATCCATACCGCCGACGATTGTCTGCGTGATTAATGGTGCCAATCGGCGGTTAAAAAGCAGGTTTGACATGAGTTTGGCTGCTGACCTCACGGATATTGTTCTACCAACATCTAAATTAAACAGGTTTGCGTATGCTTCCACTTCTCTCACGAGGATTTGCATGTCAGAGACGAGTCCCGCGCATGCGGCGCCTATATGGTCTGTTATTTTGAAAACCTTTTTACCACCTTTGCTGACAATGAGATAACCATAGGATACACGTTTTTCAGAGGCTAAAATAACACCATCTTGGCATACTACGCCAACAGTTGTTGCACCTGGAACCCAAAGATACCCAGCTTGTTGGCCTTGTTTTTCCATACAATTCACCTTTCTTTCGTGATATATGCAGGCAACTTATTAAACTTAATCATAAAGCTTTCATACTTCAATGGTGGGCATGCCTAAAATTTCATTCAGCTTCATCAACTGTTCTCTGTAATCGCCATAGAGCTAAATACTCTGTTGCTCATTTAAATTTTTTAAAGGTGAATGGGAGATGATGAGTCTTTACACTAAAAATATAGATGGCGTCTGGTTTGGCGCTGCTTTTGATAGGAAAAAGATTTTTGCCACAACGTTCGCTTTCAGTGAAAAGAAAGCCCTGCAGAGTTTGTGTGAGAGCATTCCCTTTAGCATGCCATTTCAGCAGCTAGAGAGAGCTTCAGCCTTCGCTGAACGTGTAGTTGCTCTGTTGAAGGATGTTTATGATGGAAAGGGCGTTTCTGGCAATGTTTCTTTAGCCACGGAACATCTGTCAAACTATACTAGAAAGGTGATTGAAGTGGCTTCGTTGATTCCTGTAGGATACGTGGCATCTTATGGTTCGATCGCTAAAGCCGCTGGAGGAAGCCCTAGGGCTGTTGGTCGTGTTATGGCTTCAAACCCTTTCGCACCAATCGTTCCTTGTCACAGAGTTGTTCGTTCAGATTTTACGCTGGGTGGGTATGGTGGCGGCTTAGATTTGAAACTTGAAATTTTGAAGCGTGAAAGTAGAGGATACACTTCTAAACGTGAAATTCAAAGGAATAATAAGAAACTTGATCTGTTTCCTGTTGAATTTGTATTTAAAAAGTTGAAAAAGGGTAAATGTTAATTCTTTTTAAATGCATAACAATGTGTGTAAGGTGATTCTAGTGACTAAGCGTGGCCTTTTTGTTGGGAGGTTTCAACCCTTTCATTTGGGGCATCTCGGCGCAATAAAGGACGTTTTGAAAGAGGTTGAAGAGCTCGTAATTGTCATTGGTAGTGCCCAGTACAGCCACAATCTTGCTAATCCGTTTACTGCTGGTGAAAGGTTGATTATGATTCGTATGGCCTTAGAGCAGGCTGGAATTGACCATTCGCGAGTTTGGATTGTGCCCGTGCCTGATGTGCATTTGCATATGATGTGGGTTTCCGCTATTGAAGGGTACACTCCAAAATTTGATGTTGTCTATTCCAATGAGCCGCTGACGCGTCGGCTTTTCATGGAAGCTGGGTACAAGGTTAGAGCTATCCGTTTTCATGAAAGAAAGCTTTATTCCTCAACCGAAATTAGAGAAAAAATGCTTAAAGATGAGAGCTGGGAGAATTTGGTTCCTAAAAGCGTGGCTGTTTTCATAAAAGAGATAGACGGGGTCAACAGACTTCGCGACTTGAATAAGAGTGATAAAGCGTGACTTTGTCTCCATTTTTTGTTTTAAACTTCTCGGCAGCGTTGCCTTGATTTATTGAGATTTCTAAAAAGTTGTGGCTTCCAATTATCGCCAAAGGTTCTTGTAGTTTGGCTTCTGCATAAGCTTTGCATAATTTTAGCTTTAACCTAACGTTTTTGACTTGGATGTTAACCACGTCTTTAACGTCCATTAATTCAAGTTCTTTTTCTCCCAAATTCGTGATTATATTTCCGAAATTGTCTATGTGTATGACTTTCCCCACCAACATATCTTTTCTTCTGATGGTCTTCGCGAATTCTGGCGTCACAATCTCACGGATTTCTGGGCCAAACTCTGACGGTGGTGTTCCATTTGCTAAGTGGGCTGCCGCTGGCGCGAAAATATCCCTTCCATGGAATGTAGCAGATATTTTTGGCAACATAAGCTTTCGATTTAATATTTCGCAAATACGCTTTATGCCTTGATTTTTTGCAGCTAAAGCCAGTACACCGTTGTTCGGTCCAATATAGAAGCCATGTTTTGTCTGTATAAGTATGGGGTATCTTTTCGTTCCAACACTAGGGTCGACAACTGCCACGTGAATCGTACCCTTTGGGAAATATGGAGATGCTGAAGCTAAAACATATGCGCCCATTCTAATGTTGAACTTTTCTATTTCATGAGTTATGTCAACAACTGCTGCGTTTGGGCTTATGCTTAGAATTACAGCTTTCATTTCTGCCACATATGGATCTTTCAACCCAAAATCTGTTGTTAAAGTAATTATAGGGTTTGGCATGTTACTTTTTATAAACGATTTAGAATAATTAGATTTCCACTTGCATATGGAAGGATTATTGAGATGACCATTGCCAAAAAATTTGCTGCAAAAGACATGGCTTTAACAATCTGTTTTGCAGCTTTGTATGTTGTTTTCTGTTTTTTGCCGATTTCTCCGATAATTGGGGTGCCTGGAAAAGCTGTGACTGCGGCGGCAATTATGGCGCCACTAGTTGGAATGATTCTCGGAATGTACTTAGGCACGTTGTCAACATTTTTAGGTGGGTTGATCGGATTTTTTGTTGGTTCTCTTTCTCCATCAAGTTTTGTTTCAGGCATTATTGCGGCTTTGTGCGCTGGCATGTTATACGATGGTGAACGGAGCCTTTGTGTCTTCACCTATTTTTCGCTGTTGTTTCTTTTCGGGTTCTATCCTTTTGTTGGGCCTGTTTGGCTTTATCTGCCGTTAATGTGGTTTCAGATAGCTGGTTTTTTTGTTTTAATCTCACCCATACAATCTCTGGCATTGAAAAGCCTTAACTCTAAAAGTAATTCAAGGCTTCTTTCTGCCTTCTTTATAACCTCTCTAACGTCAACTTTAGCTGGTCAGATCGCGGGTTCCTTGACATTTGAGCTTCTTTCTTGGCCTATTTTCATGGCAGATGTAAATGCGTGGAAAGCAATCTGGCAAGTTACTACATTTCTTTACCCAGTGGAAAGAGTAATTATTGCGTTAGGTGCAGCTTTCATCGGAGCAGCACTATACAGGGTTTTGAAATCTGCAAATCTAACACATGTCCTTAATCGTGGAAAGTCTTCCGAAAGCGGTTAGAGTTCTGGGGTGTTGTGTTGATTAGTTTCTCTAAATATTCCTTACCATCGATAATTTCCCTTTGACTGCCTCGTATTTCAAGGGAAAGCCATCCATCATAATCGGCTTCTCGTAAAATGCTTATAAATTCTGAAAAATTGATTGTTCCCTTTCCAATTGGAAGATGCGTTGCTTTTCGGTAATCCTTTTCCAGTGTTGCGTCATGAATGTGAATGTCTAGCAGTCTATGTTTAAACGTGTGAACCACATCATAAAGGTTGATTCCTATCTGGTACACATGCCCTGCATCCAGCAAAACTCCGAGTTTCTCTGGAGGAAACTTCGAGACGAATTGCGCAAAGTCTTGTAAACCTTCAAAGATAAATGGACTATAACAGAATGACTCCAAAGCTATTTTGACGCCATTGCGGCTAGCGAAATTCGCTTCTTCCTTTACTAGTTCAAGGAAACGCATTTTCGCCTTTAATAGAAGCTCCTCGCTCTTTTCTTTTTCTGTTACAAAGAAAGGCGGGTGAATAGATACCAATGTTGAGGATATTCCCATGCAAAGTATTATTCCATAATGTACTTGCTTTCTTGCAGTGATATATTCCTCTTCTGTTAAAGCAAACTTTTTCGCATCGTAGACTCCTCCGACATGCACGTTTCTTTCCATGTTTAGGCTGTCAAGAACCTTTTTCAAGCGTCCGCCTTCGATAAGAACATAGTTTATGAGTGGACCAATCTGAACAGCTTTGAAACCAAGTGAAGCAGTTTTTCGCACAAACCTCAGAAGCTCATTGTTACTGTAAGGTGGGCGTGTTTTGAAAAAACCTTTCGGAGATGAATGAAGAGCAACGATCATGCTTATTCCTTTTAGTTGTTACGAGTATCCGAAAGCGTTCATGAATATGCACTCTTTGAATGGCATCATCATATCTGCTGAGCCATAAACGCCATCATCAAAATCAACAGGTGCATCCCTAATCAACACAAAAGGAGTTTTTTCGGCAGCTTCGCCCATTAGTAAATGTGCTGCCGAAGCCAAATCATCCGCAACTGCATGTCTCGTAATGATCAACGGCTTCCCATAGAGATCCTTCTCTTTTCTGCAGTCCTTTACAGGTTTGAATCCAGCAACAGCCAGAGCTAAACCAATGGTGCCTATTCTGAGCGGTATTAAACCACTGTCAACAATTAAGATGGCGGCTTTCTTGCAAGTCTTGCGTAGAATTTCTTCTCTGATGTATTTCGCCCATTTTTGAGCGTTGTTGGGCCATAAAACAACAGAACCGAAAGGCGCATTTTTGTTGTCTATCCCCGCATTGGCAGTTAAAACTTCATTTTTAAGCGTTAAAACAGCCTTTTCAACTCCTCCGTAAATCTTGTCTGCTTCATGCAAGATTAGCTCTGCAAATTCTGGTTGCAAAGAAAATTTTTGTGCAAGTTCTTTTGCCTTGTCTGAAGGTTTAACCTCGCTTAATTTCACTAAGCGTTTTTCTGCGTAAGCTATAATTTTTGAGGTTAAAGCTAATATGTCATTATCTTCCAACTGTAAGTTCTGTTCTTTTAATGCCTCAATGATAACTTCAACCAGATCGTCACCAGTTTTTACAAATCTTGTTGTAACAGCATATAGCCTCATAAGATTTTATCCCCCATGCAGGACTGGAACAAAAACCACTTCATCCCCATCTTTCAGCATAGTTTCTAAACCGTTTAAAACATTGATTTCCTTTCCATTCACAAGTATTAGGGTGTTCGGTCTTGGGTCTTCAAGCTCTGGATCAATCAGCACCCGCTTAAGTTTAGGTAGTTCTTCCAAGATTTTCTTTACGAGTTCTCTCAGTGGAACAGCACTTTTTATCTTCATAGCAATTTTGCTTTTGCCCGAAGTGCTACGTAAAACACCGATAAACCTTACAGTTACAGCCATTTTCTCGTTCCCTTCAATAATTTTATAGAACTACTATTATGGAAATGTCGTTAACATTCGTGCCTGTAGGACCTGTGAAAATAAGGTCATTCAGCTTTGAAAAGAAGTTGTAGGAATTATTTTCAGCTAAATATTCTTCTGGAGTTAATCTCATTTTAGTCGCTCTGGTTAATGTTTTTCCGTCAACTATTGCTCCAGCAGCGTCTGTTGGTCCATCTACACCATCCGTGCTTAACGAAGCAACAACCACTCCATCTGTTCCCTTTAGTTTGAGGGCGGCTGCCAAAGCCAATTCTTGGTTTCTTCCGCCTAAGCCTTTCCCTACAACGGTCACAGTTGTTTCTCCGCCTACTATTATGCTGGCTGGCCGTGGAATTGGATTTCCAGAGGCAACAATTTCACGGGCTATGGACGCTAGCATTATTCCAACATGTCTGGCTTCTCCTTCTAAAGTTGCGGTTAGCAAAAGCGTGTTTAAACCCGATGACTTGAGCTGTTCGTGAGCTGTTAGACTTGCGAATCTGTTGTTTCCGACAACAACGTTGAAAACTTTCTTAAATGCTTCGTCATCGGCCTTCGGGGTTTCTGGAATAATGCCCTTCTTTCCGTCTGACAAAACTTTTTTGATGGATGCTGGGCTCTTACCCCATAAATCGTATTTTTTCAAAACTTTTATGGCGGCACTAAAGGTTGTTGAGTCTGGAACTGTTGGGCCTGAAGCTATGAAGTCTAGTGGGTCGCCTACAACATCGGAAAGAATAAGGTTTAGGATTGTGGCTGGATAAGCCTTTTTTGCGAGCCAGCCGCCCTTAAAATCTGAAATATGCTTTCTGACAGTGTTAATCTCGTTTATTGTTGCACCACATTTGAGCAGTGCGTTTGTGATTTCTCTCTTGTCAGCAATTGATATTGCGCCGCGTGGCAAGGGCATGAGACTTGAGCCTCCGCCTGAAATCAAACATATTACTATGTCATCATCCTTTGCTTGCTCCGCTATTTCCAGCATACAGCGGGTTCCTTCCACGCCAGCTTCATCTGGAATTGGGTGATTTGCCTCATGAAACTTGATAATTCCTGTCTTGTGTTTGCTGCCGTGCGGGATATTTACAAGCCCGTTTGTTATTTGCTTGCCCAGAATTTCTTCTAAAGCTTCTGCCATTGAACCGCTTGCCTTGCCGCCGCCCATCACGTAGACGTTCTTGAATTTTTTCAAATTGAATGAATATCCATTTACATGGAGAGCCGAGTTTTTCAGCAAAATTTTTGATTTCATTATTTGTTGTGGGTCGACAGCGTTCAATGCGGATTCGAGGCTTCTCAGGGCTAGTTCTCTGGCTTTTCGGTTAAGTTTGGTTTCGCCGTTTTCGATGAGTTGTTTTTTATTCTTTATTTTTATCATTTAAGTAGCCCATGGATTTGTCAAAGGTCAATGCGTAAGTGTAATAAGTCAATGTTAATAAAGAATTCCGCAAAACATTGGTTGGTGAATTGCATGGCAAAACTGAAAATTTATGTTACCCGGGAGCTTCCAGAAAGAGGTTTAAAAATAATCAAGGAACATTTTGACGCTGAAGTTTGGCCCGAGTATGCCCCACCTCCCAAAAAGGTGATAATAGAGAAAGCTCGGAACGTTGACGCTCTTGCTACGCTTTTGTCCGACAAAATAGACGCTGAAGTTTTTGACGCTGCACCTAAGCTGAAGATTGTTGCTCAGTTGGCTGTTGGCTTCGACAACATAGACGTGCAAGAAGCCACTAAAAGAGGCATTTACGTGACGAACACGCCTGAGGTGTTGACTGACACAACAGCAGATTTCGCTTGGGCTTTGCTGATGGCTGTTGCAAGACGTGTTGCCGAAGCAGACAAATACGTTCGCACTGGACAATGGAAGGTTAGTTGGCACCCAAGCATGCTGCAGGGCAGAGACGTCCACGATGCAACCATAGGCGTTGTTGGTGCTGGAAGAATTGGCTACGCCGTAGCGAAAAGAGCCAAGGGATTCAACATGAAAATCCTCTTCTACGACGTTGTGCCCAGACCCGAAATGGAAAAGGAATTAGGCGCAAAACGCGTTGATTTGGACACGGTTTTTAAAGAATCAGACTTTGTTAGCATTCATGTTCCATTGATGAAAGAAACCTATCACTTAGTAAATGCAGAGAAACTTAAGCTGATGAAGAAAACCGCTTATCTGATAAATAATTCACGTGGACCCGTTGTCGACGAGAAAGCCTTGTACGAAGCTTTAAAAGATGGCAAAATTGCTGGCGTTGGGCTTGATGTTTTTGAACAAGAACCAACACCCTTGGATAATCCATTACTGAAACTTGATAACGTGGTTGTCGCTCCGCACATATCAAGTGCAAGCTATGAAACTCGCTCTCAGATGGCTGAGATGGTTGCAGATAACCTCGTGGCGTTCTTTGAGGGAAGAAAACCGCCTAACCTAGTCAATCCAGATGTGGTGAAAGTACGGCCATTATCAAGGCAAATTTAAAAACTTTTTTGTGAATGCACTACTTCAATTACTGTACCTATTTTTAATATTAGCCATGGCTTTTTCGAATGCTTTAGCTAAGTCAATGTTGTAGGCTATTGCGATTTTGAAAAGATGGTACAAGATGTCGCCTAGATCATCTTCGATTTGTGAGATAGTTTTCTCCCGCGATGCATGTTTTCGAGTCTTTAAAAGCAGGTTGAAATCAACATTAATTACGTGCCTTGCTAACTCGCCCATCTCTTCACTTAAGTGTGTAAAAAGGTAAAAATGATTGTCTATTTGAGTCCAATCTTTACCTTGCGCCTCAAGAAATTTTTTAACTTCCTCCTGAGCTTGTTTAATTGTCATGTTCTTTAACATAGTCTGTACGCATCCCCAGTCACTGTTCAATGAAGAAGCATAAAATATTTGTGACTATGGAGTTTGAATGTGGATTTAGAGTAAAAATAACTGTAATCGTTAAATACATGCTATCTTTTACCTTTAAATTTCCTTTAAAACATAGGTGATTTGAGTGAGCTCTATCTTTGCTAAAAGAATGGAAACGTTGGGAACAGAAACAGCCTTCGAAGTGCTTGCAAAGGCGAAAGCACTTGAAAAGCAAGGAAAAGATGTTGTACACTTAGAAATTGGTGAGCCCGATTTCGACACACCAAAAAACATTAAGGAAGCTGCAATAAAAGCACTTAATGCGGGTTATACCCATTATGGTCCATCAGCTGGGATTCCTGAACTGAGAGAAACCATCGCACAATATATCTCAAAAACTCGAGGCATAAAGGTAGACCCGGATGAAGTTGTTGTAACCCCAGGTGCCAAACCAATAATGTTCTTCGCTATCCTCGCCTGTGTGAACCCAGGCGAAGAAGTTCTCTATCCAAACCCAGGCTTTCCAATCTACGAATCTGTGGTAAACTTTGTTGGAGCCAAACCAGTGCCCATACCGCTCAAGGAAGAGAACGATTTCAGGCTTGACCCAGAGTATGTTAAAAGAAAGATAACTAAGAAGACTAAAATGATTATTTTGAATTCTCCTGAAAACCCGACTGGCGGCGTCTTAACTAGGGATGATTTGAAGTTCATAGCCGACTGCATCGCCAACAGAGATGATGTGGTAGTGCTTTCAGACGAGATTTACAGTAGAATAGTCTATGAAGGAACGCATGAAAGCATTGCTTCGCTTCCGGGAATGAAAGAAAAGACGATTTTGTTAGATGGTTTTTCAAAAACTTATGCCATGACGGGTTGGAGACTTGGTTATGGTGTGATGCGAAAAGATTTCGCTCAAAAAGTTGCACAGCTGATGACTAACTCGAACTCTTGCACGTGCACTTTCACTCAGATGGCGGGTGTTGAAGCCTTGAAGGGACCGCAAAACGAAGTGGAAAGAATGGATGCAGAATTCAAAAAGAGAAGAGACGTCATAGTTTCAGGTTTAAACAACATTGAAGGCATAACATGCAAGAAACCGCGTGGAGCTTTCTATGCATTTCCAAACATAACTGGAACTGGAATGGACTGCCGTAAGCTTGGAGATTACCTGCTTAACGAAGCGGGCGTAGCGGTTCTGCCCGGAACATCCTTCGGAGAATATGGTGAGGGCTATCTGCGTTTGTCCTTTGCCAATTCTATTGAAAATATCAAGAAGGCTTTAGACCGCATATCTAATGCTCTTAAGAAAAAGCGATGACTTCTCTAATTCTCTATTTTTTCTCCTGTTAGCGTTTCAACTATGTCTGAAGCTAGCTGTATTAAATCATCTGCTTGTTTCATGGCTTTTTCTCCGTCTATCTCTTCTAGTTGAGCTAGTTGCTGTACTGCTTCTTCGATTTCCACTAGACATCTTAAAACAGGGTCGACTATTGCCTGTGTATTTTCTGCTGCTTCCCTTATGACGATTTCTATGAATGCTGGTTCTCCTAAACTGTAGTAGATGGCGTTTCGAGCTTTTCTGCTGGCTTCTAAAACTAAGCTCGGAGCCATGTAGGGCATTTTTCTGGCAGCTTCAAGCTCGGCTTTTGCTTCGCGTAAGTATCTTAGTGCCCATCCCTTTCTGTATCCGTCCATCATGTGCCCCATCCCTCTTTTTCCTCGCTTGCGCCTTAAGAAATTAAACGGTTTTAATAAGGTTACTCTCCTTCTTCTGGATTTTCTTCTGAGGATGACGTTTGCATGACGGCAAAAGCGTGTGTTATGTATCCTGCGATTTGATTTCTAACTTTTGTCGTTACCCCTTGTATAAGTGTATCGACCATGTGCTTGTTATTTTCGAAATCGTTGGAGAATCTTTCGGGAAAGCGTCTAATAAGTTCCTTAGCTAATCGCTTAATCTGTTCTGTGCGCACATTTCCCAAACATGTTCCTCCAAGCACGCATCTGTTTGTCCTCCAGAGCAAAGATACGCTGGCGTAACTCTTCATAAACACAATAAGACTAATTTAACTTTATGCTCATTAACTGCCGAATAATTGTGAGGAAATAAGGTTAAAAAGAAGGTGGATTTTGGAAAGGTAGAGCTAGAAAAGGCGTTACACTTCTTAATAAGTGCTGGTTGTATTGAAAGGTTAGGCACAAGGAAGGTAAGATATTATGTTATCTTAGGAAATGGTTTGAAGATGTTAGAAATGTATCCAAACTGGGAATTGAGAATGTCTTCTCTCCAACTTGTGAGTAAAGGTGTCATAATTCCAATAGGGGAGCATTCAGATGACCGATTTTGAGCAAGTGTTAATTAGAAGTAATGATTATATTTATATGTCAAGCCAGAGTTGAATTACTATGTAGGCGTGTCACCGTCTAGCCCTAATTGAAGGGCAGAAAGAGAACAGGTATGGAGGATGATAATTGAACCATAAGTTTGCGGTGTTCTATGTGTCAGTTATCTCTGTGGCTTTGGTTGGTTCGCTTTATGCTAGCAGCTTGAATGCGTGGAAGCGCGTTGTTTTCACTTTTCCGCCTGAAGTTCAGAAGGTTGTTGCGAACGGCACAGCAGTGATAGAGGTAGAGTGGCGTTGGCTTAACGAAACTCTCGAAATGATAGTTAAGGTCAACGATGACGACAATCGGGCTATTGACATATTAGGTATACTCTTCGATTCAGATGGCAACGGAGTGCTTACAACAACATACAGTGCATTCGACCATTGGCCAGAAAATGATCCCATAAGCGACAATGGAGTGTTCGGTGCTCTCAGCGAATTTGTAGTTTTATCTGAATGTTACATTTACACAAATGCTTCACTCCTGCATTCGGAACACAACAATGCCGTTGAGCCACGTAGATATTCTGGCTCCGACATCGACATCGACATTGTTTTTGTTGCCAACATAACTAATAGCTGCTATTGCACATACAAAGAAGGTGAAGGCTACACCTTCAACATGAGCATCCCAAGAAAGTTCATAAAAGTCGAACCACCAACACCCATACATATCAGCTTCCAAGACTGGGATGCCATATGGAGCGACTACAACAATATTACAGATCACCAAAGCCTGATTTTCTACAGAAATGAAATGTATAAAGACATTTTAGCTGCAGACTTCGCAGGGTGATAAGCCATGAAAAAGCGCATACTTCTACTTCTTCTAATGCTTTCACTTTCCATGTTTG